>NZ_JARTVT010000044.1:0-36615 GCF_029625685.1 Mesorhizobium sp. WSM4976 | reverse complement strand
TCCACATGGCAGCCTAAAGTCAAAAACGCCTATCAGTCGCCTCGCCCTGATCGAGGACAACCTGTTGAAGCTCCACATCTAGGGCATGCGAAAATAGAAAATAACGGGCAAAAAGATGCGCCTTTTCCGACTCCGAGCCTAGATGGTTGAAAGCCTCGAAGTACTCCTTCGTCCGCTCGAGGAGATCTCCCGCATAAAGCGCCAACGGCTGTGACACGGTGACCCTCGGGCGCGCCTTGACCTTCGGCGTCTCAGGTCCACTCTTGGCCATCTCAGATTATCGGCTTAATTCCGGTGCCGGTATGCGACAAAGCCGAACAGAGTAGCCGCTGCGACGTTGAAGATTGCCCACAGCTCGCGCGGCAAATGAACCGGCATGAACGGGTTGAAGATCGCTGCCGCTCCAAACAGCGCCCAAGCCAGGGTGCGATTTTCAGGGCCTGATCGCCACACCATGGCTCCGCAGTAGATCCC
Source organism: Mesorhizobium sp. WSM4976 (assembly GCF_029625685.1). Classification (NCBI taxonomy): domain Bacteria; kingdom Pseudomonadati; phylum Pseudomonadota; class Alphaproteobacteria; order Hyphomicrobiales; family Phyllobacteriaceae; genus Mesorhizobium; species Mesorhizobium sp. WSM4976. The sequence goes on along the minus strand of NZ_JARTVT010000044.1, from coordinate 36,141 downwards.
GGCGAAAAAGACCACCACGCGGAGGAATTGGTAATAGCCGTACGGCCATGGCGCTACCGCCAGCAGCGAGGCAATAGCTACACAGATGCAGACCAACCGGACCGTTCCGGCCGGCGTCGAAAAGCATTATTTTCAGCAAACTTGATCCTCAAACGCCCAGCACGGTTGTTAGTGGAGTTTCGGCGCCCGCCATATATTTGAAAAGCCAGATTGCCCAAGTGATCGGCCAAATGAACGCCAACATCGCATCCAGGCTCAAGTTAATCAGGATTTTTACGACCACTGATGCATGGCCCTGCCATGTGTCGACGACATTCATCACGTAGGTGATCGGCCCGCCCAGCATGAAGAGGAGGCCCAGCGGAGCTGACATGATGTTCTTCAGCATGTTTGTGTCCCTCAGAAAGGCGTGACCTTCAGTGACAGTGATACGCGCCGGTCTTATGGTTGGTATGGCAACCGTTGGCATCAGTGCCGCCACTGTGTGCAAACGCGCCGGTCGCGCAAGCGATTATTGCAGCGGCCATAGCCGCGAGAAATGTTGTTTTCATTTTATTGCCCTCCCAAAGTATTTCAGACAGAGCACTATTGCCGGTCGGGCACAAGCTGCTCGTGGCACTGTGAACACAAATAGGATAGATGCTCCTCTGTGCAGGCCAAGATCGGGCGAGGAGAATACTTTGGATGGATTGCGATTGATGCACGTCCCGTTGGCGATCCTGCTGACATGGCCAAGGGTGGCGACGGCAAATGAATGCCTCTCGAAGTACACCAAGACCGACGTCTGCGCCTACGCAAAAAAAATGCAAACCGAAATGGCTCCAGCATTGCCCATGCTGATCAGTTCGAACATCTCCGTTCGGAGCATCATCGCAATCGGGCCAAGGATCGTTTTCAACGCCACCTGGGCTCAGACCGATGCGGAAGTAGACGCCAAATTGTTGGCTGCTGGCGTCTCGCGGCCGGTCTATGTCCAGAAGATCGATGAAATGACCAAAAACTATGTCTGTCGTGCGGAGGAACTATCTGCCTTCGTTCGCCTGGGCGGTGAGATCCAGTACACGTATACGACTGTGGATAATTTCCCAGTCGCGAACCCGCTCGTAGCACTCTGTCCTTAGAGCATCGCAGCACGGCTCATGACATGACTAGTCGCGGCCGATCAACCAGTTGATCAGCAGCCATGATCATTTGTTGGAACTCAATTGAGCCTGATCCGCACTAGCAAGTGGATAGAAGTGAATGTGCGGTTGCCCTTTAGCTCTACTATGCATAGAAACCACTCTGCCGGGGGGCGTAAAGTTGGGGTTGTGAGTGCGTGGGCTCTAAATTCGAAAAACTAAATAAGTTGCGTGACTCACTGCGAGAATCCAACCACGATTTTCGGGCGAGCACTCAGCTATTCAACAGCCTGGACCCTGCCAAGATCGACGGCGACCTGGATGTCATTAACCGCGGAAAGCAGCGCGGCGAGGTGAACCAACCCCCGAAAACGGCAAAGAATCTCGACGATGTCGAACATGCCATCGTGGAACGCGTTGAGGATGAGAAGAAGGCTGCGCATCACACTCTTGAGGACAACCTGCAACTCCTTGGAGGTCGTCTTGCCGGCCTCGATTTCGAGGAACAATTCGGTCTAATCCGTCAGACGAATGCCGCTAGCGTTTCGGACTTCAAAGCCTCGGTCGCCGTGGGCCTCGATGAACTTCACGGCCTGAGAAGGGCCCTGAACGACGCCGAAAAAGAGCATGCATGGTTTAAGGAGAAGCACGGTCTCGTTCGTGCCGCGCGTGTGCAGCACGGTGCCGCTCACATTTTCCGGCTATCGCTTCTGCTATTTCTGTTTCTGGTCGAGACAGCGATGAACGGCAACTTCCTGGCCAAGGGCAATGAGCAGGGATTTTTTGGTGGCATCCTTGAGGCTGCGGCATTCTCTTTCATCAACATCGGGGCGGCTTTGCTCCTGGCGGTTTTCTGCGCTCGTCTCGTCACCCATCGGTCGTTTTTCGTAAAATTCGTTGGGATCATTTCAATCCTTTTCTATATCGGCTTGGCGATTTCGATAAACTTGGCGCTAGCGCACTACCGTGAGGTCAGCGGCTCGCTCGCTGACGGCGCCGGCGCTGAGGTCATCCGTAATATGCTCGCCAATCCAGCGGGTCTCACGGACATCAAGTCCTGGTTGCTGTTTGCGATCGGCCTGATGTTTTCGCTTTTCGCTTTTATCGACGGCTGGTTCGTGCTCGACCCTTACCCAGGCTACACTGGCGTTGAAAATCGGCTCGTTCGACGGCGCGATGACTACATCGATCGAAAGAAGGAACTGATCGAAGAGCTGCAGGATGTCCGCGACGACCACAACGAAAAAGTGGAGGAAATCGTCAAGCAGCTTGGTAGTCGCCGGCGCGAGCACCGCGCGATTGTCGATCATCGATCGAGGCTTCTGGCTCTTTTTGCGCAGCATCAAGACCAATTGGAGCGAGCCTGCAATCAGCTTTTGTCGATGTATCGGGAAGCCAACATCCAGGCGAGGACCGAGCCGGCGCCCAAGCATTTCGGAACGCCCTACAAACTTGATCGCATCAAGCCATACGTCACCGGCGAGCGGGAGTGGAATGAGGGAGATGTTGGCGCATCAATTCGCCAGGCGCAGGAGGAACTCAACGAGCAGGTTCGTCTGATTGGTCAGGAATGCGAACGGGGAATTGAGCAGTACCGAGATCTTGATAAGCTTCACCCGGACAGCGTGAATGTCTAGGCGAACCCGCAGACGCAAGAAAGGCAATGCGGGTACCATTGCCGCGGCCATTGCCCTTGGTGTGCTATCCGTTGCGATGTTGGCCGGCTTCGGCTGGATGTGGACCAGGTCTGGCAATGGCCATATCGACGCCAACACGAATTGCCCATTGGACGGACCCTCCAGCCTGACCGCCGTCCTCATCGACGCCACTGATCCAATTTCGGCAACGACGATGGCTGATCTCAAGAACGAGTTCCGAAAGACCATTGGGCAGGTCGAGCCGGGTGGGTATGTGAGGATTTATACCCTGAGCTCGGCGCCTGGTGAGCTGACGGTGATGTTCGATGGATGCAATCCCGGTGATGGGTCGACCGTCGATAGTTGGACCAACAATCCTGCGCGGCGTCAAAAGAAGTGGGAAAACGCCTTCGGCGATCCTTTGAACAAACTTCCCGATGAAATCCCGAATGCGGCTTCCGCGAGCCAATCTCCGATCATGGCTGGAATTCAGAAAATCAAGCTGTCGCTCTTCGATAGCAGCTTGGCCAAACAGGGCAGTCCCAAGCGATTGGTGGTCGCCTCTGACATGATCGAGCATACGACGATTTACTCGCAGTACCGATCGGGACTGGATTACCAAAAATACCTCAACAGCGCCGCCGACCGCACATATGGGACGTCGCTGGATGGGGTGGGCATCACAATTCTTTATATCGATCGGGCAAAGAAGCCATTTCAGACCCTGGATCACGCGGAGTTCTGGACACATTGGGTCCAGAACCATCACGGCGAGTTCGAAAAGCTGGTTGGCTTGGATGGGTTAAACTGATGGCGAGAGCGCACGACAAACCTTTGCTGGATCATCCACGTCTGCCGGTCGTGGTTTTCGCGGCATTGACACTCGGCGGGTGTGTATTCATCGCCATTGCAAAACTCTCAGGCGTAAATCCGATCGTCGCGGCGGTAGCACCGGCCTGCCTGATGTTTTTCTATCTCGGGGTTTCGATCTTTGCTGGAAAGCTACAACTGCACGACGAGCAGACCGGCGATAACCTCTACTATATGGGCTTCCTGTTCACCCTGACGAGCCTTGGGGTCTCGCTGTTTCAGTTTGGAACGGAAGGCTCAACCGACACGATCGTCCAAAATTTTGGCATCGCGATCACGTCGACGATCACCGGTATTGCTCTGAGGGTTTTCTACAATCAGATGCGGCGCGATCCCGCGGACATTGAGCGAACGGCGAGGCACGAACTTGCCGACATGACACGGCGTGTAAGAGCCGAGATGGAAAGCGTAACCAGGGAGTTCGCCGACTTTCGTCGTGTCAGCCATCAAATGCTCGAAGAGGGCTTTGCAGAGATTGCCGAGCAAGCGGCACGCAATGGGGAGCACATTCGATCTGCCCTGGACAATATTGCCATGGAATCGATCAAGCCTGTCCAAGAGGCGTCTGCCAAGCTCAGTGACGCGTTGCAGCACAATTTCGGGCAAGTCGAAACCCAGTTTGCTTCGATAGCGAACCGCGTTGGAGCTGCAGCGGATTTGCTGGATAAAGCCAACAGCTCGATGTCCAACTCTGTTGGAAAGCTCGGTAATCAAGCCGACAATATGGCTGCCAAGCTGGAAAAGGTGGTTGTTCCTGATGAGGTGCTGAAGAACGATCTGGCGCCGATGGTCAAGCTCCTGGGTAATGCTGTCGCACAATATGCGATAAAAACCGAAACAGCCTCGCAAGAGCAGCAAACGCGGATGACCGGTCTTGCCGACGCAGTGATCAAGGTGGCGACTGGAGTGGAGAGAGCGGCAGCGGCCGCAGAAAAGACCGCAGAAACTGTCCAAGCGCAGCAGCGTTTGACTGAGGAGTTCATGGCTGTGATGCAGAAACACAGCAATGAAACACGCGGCCTCGTCGCAACCCTTACACAACATAGCCTCCCGGCCGTGCGCACTCCCCAGCCTCTGAGCAATGCGATAGCGAACGATGTCGAGCGAGTGGCGGCACCTTCCACTGTTGCCTCCCCTGTGGAGACGCCAATCAAGGTTTCGGATGACACGGAGGGCGACACCTTCCGATCGTTAAGCAGTCCGGCGGAGGTGGAGAAGGGTGAACCGCCAAAGAGAGCAAGTTGGTGGGGCAGGTGAGTGAGGTTAGCGGAACAGCCATTACGTTTGAGCGCAAGGGCTATGGCCGCGGCCTGATACTCGGCCTGACGATGGCTGAGACGATGCTGCTTCTCGTTTTCTGCCTTTTGCTTGCTGCAGGCGCGCTCATCGCCAAGACAAAGAAAGAGGCTGCGGCAGCGCAGAAGATTGCGCAGTCCCTCAATGAGAACGCTCGCAAGCTTGACGAGGAAAACAAGCGGTTGCTGGCTCAGCTGAATGCCATGGTCAAGCCTGCAAGTCGACGCAATGTACCAGATCAAGAATGGCGTGAATTGGTCCGGGCCAAAGAGGCCGCAGAGGCAATCAAAAAAGTGGGACTGACCCTTGAGGAAGCGGTGAAAAGCGCGCCGGCCGCCAAAGTCCTCTCTGACAACGACGTCGACGTTGATCAGGCCAAAGCCATGATCGAGAAGATGAAGGTTCTGCGCGAGCTCGGCTACGTTGGCACGGGCAAGACGTCCAAGGATCTTGCTGACGCACTGAAGAAGGCAAGGAACGAGGCCTCTGCTGACAAGCCACACGATTGGCCACCGATCATCAGTCTTAGCGAGCTCGATGGCTATAATTTCGATACTGGAAGTGCGGAGCTTTCCGGTGGCTTCAAAACGAAGTTGCGGCAGATGTCGAAGACCATTGCTGGAATTGCAACTTCCTATGGTGTGGACGTCATTGAGGTGATTGGCCACACGGACGAGCAGGCGATGTCCGGTGACTCATCGAATATGGACAGAGGCCTTCAGCCCGTACTGGCGCGCAAGATGGACATTGGCACACTCCATCCTGCCGACAATGCCGGGCTTGGATTAGCGCGAGCGATCTCCGTCACAGGCATCCTGCGCGATATGCCGGAACTGAAAGGCTTCACCATCCTGCCAATGTCCGGCGGCCAGTTGATATTGCCTGGCGACCGGCTCACCGACGGCGCACAGGCCGGCGACGTCAAGGCGAGGAGGCGAATTGAGATCAGGGTCAGGCAACGTTCGCGAGAGACAGATATTGGACTGGTTCCGGTACCAAAGTTGTGAGGCGAACTGCCCTTGGGTTTCGCTCACAGGGCTTGGGGGGGATTGCGGGGATGGGGTTTTACGTTCGAAAATCGATTAGTGCGGGACCTTTCCGCTTTAACTTCTCGTCTGGCGGGGTTGGCGCGTCCGTTGGCGTGCAAGGTCTTCGTATCGGGACTGGCCCACGAGGGCATTATATTCATGCAGGCGTCGGCGGTCTCTACTACCGAGGCACTTTGGGAAAGCGCAGCGCCAAGCAGACGCTGCAACTGTCTGAATTCCCATCTGGGCCAAAGCCCCATCCAACATCCTCACCCGTGGAATATGTCAGCGGTGGCGTCGTGATGAGAGAAATCGAGTCCGCCGATGTGATCGAGATGCGTGATGAGACATTTGCCAATGTGCTTGATGAAATCAATGCGAGGCAATCGCAGACGCGAATGTCGCTCATCCTGGCCGTGCTGTTTGGGATCGCCGGATTGATCGCAGGCGCAATGCTGGGAGGTGGGGTGGCGCTGATCGGTATTGCTGCCTTTTTGCCGGGCATGCTTATTGGCAACTGGTTGGACAGCTACCGCCGGGTGAGCGTGCTCTACTATGATTTGGAGCAGGACGCGGAGGCGGCCTACGGGCGACTTGTCGCCGCCTTTGACACGCTCACACGCTGCGCGGCGAGTTGGCATGTCGCGGCTGGTGGCAAGATAGAGGATCTGACGACTTGGAAGCGCAATGCGGGAGCCACGATGTTGGTCGATAAAAAGTCGACGACGCTCCAAGCTTCCTTGCCGACGGTTGTTCGCAGCAATGTCACACCACCGTCGATACACGTCGGCCGGCAAATCCTTTATTTCATGCCAGACATGATTTTGGTGAAGGACGGAAACCAGTACGGTGCCGTTGGGTATGGAGACCTCAGGACGCAATTTGCCCCCAGCAATTTTATTGAGACCGGCAAAGTTCCATCTGATGCTGAGATCGTGAGCTATACCTGGGCTCATCCCAATAAGAATGGCGGACCCGACAAACGCTTCAGAGATAATCGGCAGATCCCTGTCTGTCGCTACGAAGCCTTGCGGTTTTCTAGCCCATCCGGGCTCAACGAGCTGGTGGAATTTTCCAAGACAAACGTCAGCCAGCCCTTTTGCCAGGCTCTATTGGCACTCGCGCAAATGCACCGAAACGCTGGTGGCCAGTCCGGCTTGCTGAAAGCGCGCTAAGGAATTGGCTTGGTCAGCAAATGCCTTCGCACGGAATTCCGTCGCCGTCCCGGTCCAATTTGGGTCCCCAGCTACAGTTATTGAGATACCAGCGCGCCTCATCGCATGAGGAGATTTGCTTACAATAGCGACGCGGTTGACACGAATAGCTCTGAGCTATTTGGCGACGGCCTGTAAGGCCGTAGGATGTGTCATTACCGGGTTTATTGTTGGCTGCATGTGTTGCTCGCCAATCCCAAGGGGCTGTGAAAGTGCCAACCCAGATGCCAATCTTGGCCCTTTGGGCATCTGCCTGTTGTGACGCGTAACTACCATGGCTGTATCGAGGCCAATCCAGGGCATAACCCTGTTCGACCATCCAAGACGCAATGCTAGCACCGTCCGCCCGCTGACAATCACCAACGAAGCGGTTGTAACGATCCCACGAAACAAAGTTGCACTGGATGGGTCGGGATTGACTGAGGAAGATGTCCAGTGCTTCTGCGGATTTGCGGCCGCATGGGTATTCTTGCCCGCTTGCGTCGCTGCAGTTTTGGCTGCTTTCAGGTGCGTCGATGCCATTGAAACGAATACGCTGTCCGTGGATCTCGATCGTGTCCCCGTCAACGATGGACGCTACGCCGACGATAGGCTTCGGTTTTGACCCGAGTGCGCTTGCTGTATTGGGTCCCGCGATCTGGTTGCCCCACCCTGTAAAGTAGGAGGTGACATAAGCGCCCACTGCTAGCGTGATCACCAGGATCGCGGCTAATGATTTATGTGAAAAGAAACGCTTGCGCATAATTGAAACCCGGCCGCGTCTTGGCCGCGAGCTGCGGCGATGGGAATAGCGATCGCGATTCAATTTTCGATCCTTTGCGAAGCTGCCAAATGTTTTGCTAGCGCGTCTTTGACTTCTTGGCTGCTGCTTTCTTGGGCGCGGCTGCTGTGCGACCGAGGCCAATCGATTTTGCCAATCTGGAGCGATTGGCTGAATAGTTAGGCGCGACCATGGGGTAATCGTTGGAGAGGCCCCATTTTTGGCGATAGGCGTCGGGCGTCAGTCCAAAATGCGTGTTCAAGTGTCTCTTGAGGGACTTGAACTTTTTGCCGTCTTCGAGGCAGACGATGTAGTCTGGAGTGACTGAGCGCTTGGGGTTGACCGCGGGAACTTGGTCGGGTTTTTCCGGTTCGGACGGCTGGCCGATACGCGCTAATGACGAATTGATGCTGGCAATAAGGTCCGGCAATGAGGAGACCGGCACTGAATTCTTGCTCACATAAGCCGCAACGATATCGGCGGTAAGCTCCATCAGCGCGGTGGCCGTATTTTGGATTTCGTCAGTCACTTCATGGCTCCGGACTTCTGCAGTGAAATCCCGATCTATTACTTATCGGCTAAAAAAACCAGTAGAGGGAGGATACTAAATGCCAGGCGCTAATAGTGATGAATGTTAAAGCGCCAATCAGAATGCGGAACCACGAGAGACGGTGGATTGATTGGGCGCGGCGTTTTCTTTGTATGACCAGGAAAGCGGCTTGAGGCTCACAGGCGGATGCATTTAGATTTGGACGAGTAGGACCTACGCATGACATTTTCGAAAGACCCGCCGCCGGAGGTTAAGCCCCAGAAGGATAAGGCAAAGACTGGATCTGAATTGGACCGCGTTCCAAGTGCGGGAGCCATTCGGGTCCGCAACGGACTCTCTGTGTCAGAAAAAGACATTGTGGAGGCGGCTAAATACGGGGGCAGGGAGCGAGAATCCTCGTCGGATAGCGACTAGGCAAAGGGGGCCAAGAATGCAGGCTCTGACCCATATCACACGTCGCAATATTGGACGGTGTCCAGAAGTGATCGCAGTCGTTTCTAATTGAACACGGCTGTTTTTTCTTGCGCGAACGCTCTACGCGGGCTCTAGCTGGTTCTCCTTTCAAAGGGGATGTAAGTCTTGGACGTAAAACAGTCAGTCTTCCAAAGCGATCTCCCTCTAAAGGAGAAACTCGAGCGCGCCAGGATGGAGTTGCTCGATCTTTCCGCCCGCAATCGACTTTTGAATGTGCCGCGGTTTTCCAAGAGCGCGAAGACGATCGATATCGTCGATGAGAAGTCGTCCGAAATTTATCGATTGCTGGTGACCGAAGGAAAGGCTTTTACCTTCCTGGCCGGCAAGCCCGATAGGCCGAAAGCGGGCCAGGATGAAAGCAGCCCTCCAGACGAAGAGATCGACTATTCCCCCGTCGCTCTCGCCCAACCAGAGGACGATGGAGTCGATAACAGAGGGATATCCGCGCGGCACTCGGACACCAAGCTGCAGACGCGTATGACCCCAACTGGGCTGCAGCGGCGGCTCCTTGATCTCTACCATGATGCCCGCACACTCGAGGAAGAGCAGGGCGTCAATATCCTCTTTCTGGCCCTTGGAATGCTGAAGTGGATTGACCCGAACAACAAAGAGAACATCCGTCAGGCCCCCCTCATTTTGGTGCCGGTTCGGCTTGAGCGAGGGGCCGCTGGAGAAAAATTCCGCCTACGAGCCCGGCCGGAAGATCTTACCGCAAACCTCTCCTTGGAACTCTATCTCGACCGCATTCACAAGCTCGCTCTGCCGCGTTTTGAGGTGGGAGATGACTTCGACGTCTCGGCCTATCTCGATGCCGTTGCCGAAGCAATTTCGACCAAAGAGGGTTGGGAGGTGCTTCGCGACGATATGGTGCTCGGCTTCTTCTCGTTTGCGAAGTTCTTGATGTACCGTGATCTGGATCCGGATCTCTGGCCCGATGGCGCAAAGATTATCGAACAACCGAAGATCCGCTCGCTTCTTTCAGATGGTTTCGAAACACGCGAGCCGCTTATGTCGGACGACATAGCGATTGATCCGCACATTGCGCCCGCCGAAATGTTGCATATCGTCGACAGTGACAGTTCTCAGACACTGGCGATCCATGACGTCAGAAAAGGTCGCGACCTCGTTATCCAAGGTCCGCCTGGGACAGGAAAATCGCAGACGATCGCAAACATTATTGGGTCGGCCGTTGCCGACGGAAAGACCGTGCTGTTCGTGGCCGAAAAGATGGCAGCGCTGGAGGTCGTCAAGCGACGGCTTGACACTGCTGGGGTGGGGGACGCCTGCCTTGAGCTGCATAGTAACAAGGCGAACAAGCGCATGATGCTAGAGGAGCTGCGGCGAACCTGGCAACTCGGATCGCCCAGGGGCCAGCTTCCTTCTTCCCTAACTGATCGCTTGCTGGAGGCTCGCGATAAACTCAACGCACATGCTGCACGAATGCACGTTGCGTTCGGAGCGTCCGAACTCACTCCTTATCAGGTTCTCGGCCAGCTAACCCGACTAAGGCAGGTCGGTCAGAAACCAGTGGACATCGAACTTACGGATGCCACAAGCTGGACAACTGACGGCGTTTCGCAACGTCGCAAATTGCTCGATGAGGTCTCTCAGCGGATCAACGAGATCGGCTTGCCGATCCACCACCCGTGGCGGGGAGTTGGCCTGGATGTCGTTCTTCCAACGACCATTGAGAGGCTCGTCCCACGCATCGCGGCGTTGCTGGACCAAGCCAAGGCACTGCACGCCAAACTGGTCGGTATCGCTGAGCGGATCAAGGCCGAGCCTCCGAAAATTCTCAGCGACAGCGGCGAGATAGAAGATCGCGCTGAGCTTCTCGCGTCCGCGCCTGGACTTCCTGCCGAGGCGCTCGTCTCGCCGGTATGGGATGAGCGTCCGAAAGACATTTCATCGCTTCTCTGGTCAGGAACGGATTTCGCCCGCAAGTCCGAGGAACTTTCGGAGCAGTTGGCGGCAACGGCTATCGACACGCCAATTGAAGGTCTCGAGACAGAGCTTGCAAAGCTTCCCTCGGAATTTCCGAAAGATGGTTTCCATCGTGCGCGACAGCTCACCATTCTGCTCCCACGCTTGAGGGAAGAAGCTGAGCGCCTGAATCAGGAACTCGGATCGGCGATATTGCCAGACACGTTGGCAGGCTTGCTCAGGCTGGCCGTGACCGGCGAGCGAGTAGCGGCAGCACCTGACGCAAGTCCGGAGGCCTTCGCAGCCACCGTTTGGGACTCCGGACTTGAGCAGGCAGGCGACCTTGCCGACAGCGTAGCGACGCTTGAGGCTGCCAGAGCCGACCTTCAGGGCAAGGTTGTTGACGCGGCGTGGAGCACCGAGGTGGCCGCGGCGCGGCAGGCGCTCGCCACACACACGGGAATATTGAAAGCATTGAACGGCGACTACCGTCGCGCCACAGCACTTGCGCGGACTATTGTGGTCGACCCTAGCGCGCCTGCGACGCAGATAGTTGGTCTCCTCGACCTTTTGATGAAGGGTCAGGCTGCCGCAGCAAGAGTCCGCGAAGGCGACGCTTTTGGCCGTTCCGCCTTCGGGGCAGATTGGCGTGGGGAGCGATCGGCTTCCGCGCCACTGCTCGCGCTAGTGGAGTGGATGCGGACTCTACGAGGGCTAGGCCCCGAACCTCGGATTATCGCCGGCCGGATGGCGGAACGCTCCGAGGCCGGTGCGCGTGCAGCGCGCGTTCGCAAGGTTATCGAAATCGGTCGGCCAATTATCGAAGGTTTCTGGAACGATCTCGGGCACCTCGCGTCATCCATGCTAGGCGACGTGGCTTCCGCCGAGCGGGCCTCGCTGCAACTGATGGAAGCGAAGGCGAGCACTGTAGCTCAAGCCGATGATGCGTCACGACAGGTTCTGACTGACGTTCCGGATCTAATCACTGAGCGGGTGGAGCTACTGCGCCGACTAGGCAGACTACAAGCACTTGCTCAAGGGATCGATGCGGGAGAGAGCCTTGGCAAGTTCGTATTCGGCTCGTCGTGGCACGGTCGAGGATCCGATTGGGCCGCTCTCACGCAAGCCGAGCTTTGGCTGAAAGAAAATGGCTCGATCCGACATCTGGCTGCGCGGTTGCCTGAAAGAATCGAGATCGCAAACTCGGCACGTTCAGCACGTGAAGCGGCCCAAGCGGCAGCGCGGGAATTGAAGGCGCTTACAGGGGATTTGAAAGCCGATGCTCCCTCCTTGTTTGGAGTAGTCGATTTTCCGGACGTCGCGATAGGCGAGGTCGTTTCTCGGCTGCAGGGTTGGCTCGATCATCAGGAGCAGCTCTCGAAATGGGTTGCCTATGAAGAGCGATCCGAAACGGCCCGAAAGGCTGGACTGGGACAGTTGATAGACGGCCTAGCCAACGGCCAGATTACAACAGGATCGGCTCGATCAGTTTTTGATATGGCCTACTACGAACGAATGTTTCTGGCGATGGCGACCGATGAGCCGGAGCTGGCAAGGTTCGACGGGGAACTGCATTCCAGGGCTGTACGTGACTTCGCAGATCTGGACCGCCAGCGCATCAAGGCCGGCGCCATCGAAGTTGTAACGGCTCATCACCGGAAAATTCCTTCAAGAGACGGCGGAGCTGGACCTGTCGGACTGCTTCGTTCTGAGATGGCGCGCAGACGAGGCCACATGCCCATCCGGCAATTGATGCAGAAGGCAGGCCCTGCCATCCAGGCGCTGAAGCCAGTGTTCATGATGAGCCCGCTTTCGGTGGCGCAATTCCTGTCGCCCGGCCGGATGTCCTTCGATCTGCTCGTGATGGACGAGGCGTCTCAGATCCAGCCCGTGGACGCACTTGGCTCGGTCGCCAGGGCCAGTCAGGTGGTCGTCGTTGGCGACGAACGCCAACTGCCACCCACGACATTCTTCGCGAAGATGACAGGCTCGCAGTCTGAAGATGACGAGGGTGAGGGCGCGCAGGTCGCCGACATTGAAAGCATCCTCGGCCTGTTCACGGCCCGCGGCTTGCCGCAGCGTATGCTGCGCTGGCACTACCGTAGCCGTCACCAATCTCTAATCGCAGTATCGAACAGCCAGTTCTACGAGAACCGGCTTTTCATCGTGCCAAGCCCTTATACCCAAGAGGCAGGTATGGGGTTGCGGTTTCATCATGTGCCGGAGGGGGTCTTCGATTCCGGCGGCACAGGAACCAATCCGGTAGAGGCGAGAGCAGTAGCGGAGGCGATCATCCGTCATGCGAAGGTGAACCCGCAAGAGACTCTAGGCGTTGCAACATTTTCGGTTAGCCAACGCCGCGCGATCCAGGATGAACTCGAAGCGCTGCGGCGACTAAATCCCGACACCGAGGAATTCTTTCACGCTCATCCAAGCGAGCCATTCTTCGTCAAGAACCTCGAAAATGTTCAAGGCGATGAGCGCGACGTGATCATGATCTCGGTGGGGTATGCCAAGAATGCCCAGGGATACATGGCCATGCGTTTCGGCCCTCTTGGCGCGGAAGGCGGCGAGCGTCGGCTCAACGTCCTCATAAGCCGCGCCAAGCGCAGCTGCGAAGTATTCGCGTCCATCACAGACGAGGACATCGACCTGGAGCGTGGCAAAGGGAAAGGCATCTTCGCCTTCAAGCTCTTCTTGCACTACGCGAGAACAGGGCGAATTTCGCTTGCCCAAGTCACGGTTCGCGAAATGGATTCAATCTTTGTAGAACAGGTAGCCAACGCGCTGATCGAAATGGGTTATCAGGTTCATGCTCAAGTGGGCATTGCCGGCTTCTTCATCGACCTCGCAGTTGCGGATCCAGAGAGGCCAGGCCGCTATATTCTTGGCATCGAATGCGATGGCGCAGAATATCACTCATCTCGCTCGGCCAGAGATCGAGACCGGCTTCGGCAGTCGGTTCTGGAAGACCATGGTTGGATCATCCATCGCATCTGGAGCGCTGACTGGTTCCAACGGCCTCGTGAGCAGCTGGAGCGAACCATACTAGCGATTGAGGCCGCCAGAAAAGAACTCGATGAGCGGGCCGAATTGGGGGTCCAGAGAAATCGAGCTGTAGCCGTGCAGGTTGTTACGGTCGACCGAGGCAACGTGACGGAAATCGGTCTCGAAAGCACAAACGGATCCGAGACACCCAATCGAGCCTACGAAGAGGCCGAACTAAAGCGACCGGGATCGTTCGAACTCCACGAGACGCCCAGCGGAATCATGGCCGGACTGGTCGAGCAGGTCGTGGCTACAGAAACGCCAATCCATGTCGACGAAATAGTTTCGCGTATTCGGGACGCCTGGGGTCTGCAGCGGGCCGGTGGCAGGATTCAGGATGCAATCGAGCGGGGGGTAAGCATAGCACAGAGAGGTGGTTCAGTAGCCCGTCGAGGCAACTTCTGCTTCAAGCCAGGTGTTCCTGTTCGTCTCAGGGATCGCAGTGGGGTCGTGTCCGCTGGATTGCGCAAGCCCGAAATGATTGCGCAGGACGAGGTCGCCCAAGGCGCTATGGAAGTCGTGAAATCCAACCTCGGTGCGACAGAGGAAGAAATCGCCACAGGCGTTGCCAGGATGCTGGGCTTCAAAGCCACAAGCGCACAATTAAGGCAGCTGATTTCAGCTGGGGTCGCCGATTTGGTTGCCAAAGGAGTGTTACGGTCCCAAGACGGCTTGTTGGTGGCCGGCGAATCCGCGAGCGAGAAATTAGCTGAAGTGTAACGGGGCGCTGCAGCGCCCTCGTTGCAATTTCTGTCGAAGCTCGGAACACCTCTTTTGCTGGCGGAGGCCGAATGGCATTTCGATTCGTACACACGGCCGATATTCATCTCGACTCGCCGCTTCGTTCGCTGGCGATGCGAAATCCCGATCTTGCCGGGCTGGTGGGCGACGCCAGCCGCCAGGCATTCGTTTCGATAGTGGATCTCTGCCTTGAGGAACGTGTGGCCGCGTTGGTCATTGCTGGCGACCTATACGATGGCGACCAGACTTCAATGAAGACAGCGCGGTTCTTGGGCGCGCAGATGACACGCCTGCACCAGGCCGGCATCATGGTTTTCAAGATCCGCGGTAATCATGACGCCCTGTCGCGGATTTCCAAACAGCTGGTATTTCCCGACACCGTTACCATCTTTGGTGGTCGTGCTCAGTCGGTATTGCAGACAGCCGGCGGTCTGGACGTCGTATTCCATGGTTTGAGCTTTGCGAACCCTAAGGCGCCGGACAGCCTGTTAACCAAATATCCGGCGGCTCGTGAAGGGGCCGTCAACATAGGCATCATGCATACCAGTCTGGCTGGATCGCCAGGTCACGACGTTTACGCGCCCTGCAGCATCGCTGACTTGCACGCCCACGGTTTCGACTATTGGGCCCTCGGCCACATCCATGCTCGCCAAGTCCATCCTGGCGCCAGTGCCGTGGTGATGCCGGGAATACCGCAGGGGAGGGATATCAACGAGGCCGGTGAGAAATCAGTCACCCTGGTGACGGTGCGCCACGACCGTTCGGTGGAGATCGAGGAACGGCTGACCAGCGTTGCGCAGTTCGAACGGGTGAGCGTCGACCTTACCGGAGCGGTGGAGTGGCCCGAGGCCGTCGCGCGTGTTCGCTTCGCACTCGAAGAGATGCGGGCAACCGTCCGATCGCGTCATGCTGTGGCTCGCATTGGCCTGACAGGAACGTCACCACTGATGTGGGCGCTGATCCGCGACAGGGACCTCCTTCTTGCCGAAGCCGAACAGGCTGCGGAACAGCTAGGCCATACGTGGGTGGAGAAGCTCGAGCTTGACCTCGCGCCGCCTCGGACGGAGACCGCCGAGGATATTGCTGATCCGATTTTCGAACTCGAGCAATCAATGCGTGCCGATGCCACCTCGGAGGCCTTCCGCGCTGAGGCGAGGGCGTTCGTCCAAAAGATGGTCGCCGACCTTCCGGCCGACGGGCGGGATTTTGCTGGGACGGACGAAGCCGGGCTGGAACAGTTCCTCGATCAGGTGCTTTCCAAGGGCGCGGACTTGGTGACTGCCCGCCTTAAGGCCGGTGGATCGTCATGAGGTTGCGGCGCCTTGACCTCATTCGTTATGGAAAGTTCACCGATCGTTCGATCGACTTCGGACCCAAACCGGAATCCGGACCTGATCTGCATATCGTGTTTGGCCTGAATGAGGCCGGCAAATCGACTGCGCTTTCGGCCTATCTAGACTTGCTGTTCGGCATCGAGGAACGGAGCCGCTACAACTTCCTGCACGAGTACAGTGCCATGCGCATCGGCGGGGTGCTGGAACTGGCCGGCTCCGAACACACGTTCACGCGTACGAAACAGCGCAGTAATTCGCTATTGAATGCGACGGGCCAACCGGTAAGCGAGGTGGCGATCACGGCGCATCTCGCCGGTCTGTCGCGCGACGCCTACACGACGATGTTCTCACTCGATGACGAGACGTTGGAAGCCGGCGGAAAATCTATCCTGGAGTCGCGGGGCGACCTCGGCAAGCTTCTGTTCACGGCCAGCGCCGGTCTTGGGAACGCAAGTGATACGTTGAACGCCCTCGAGGCCGAAGCAGACGCTCTGTATCGGAAGCAGGCGCATGGAACCGAACTGGCGCTGTTGAAGAAGCGCCTTGTTGACGTAAAGTCGCGCAGGGATGCGATCGACACCCTTGCATCAACCTACGAGGGCCTGGAGGCCGAACGTCTCGATGCAGCGCAGCAGTACGGCCGAACCATCAGCGATCGGGCGGTGCTGGTGGCCAGGCTGGATACCTTTGCTCGTTACGTGCGTGCTGCGCCGATGCTGGCGGATATCCGGCGCAAGATTGCCCGGCTGGATCAGCTGCCGGACATCGCCTCCCCAGCCCGGACATCGACGGGAAGTGTCACCGAACTGATCGATGACGATGCCAGCCTCAGAACGCGGCTGTCCGCAAACATCGACGAGACCGAGCGCCTGGCGGAAAAAGTCACTGCGGTCGACGAGGACGAACCGATCCTGTCGATTTCCGAACGCATTCGCGGGCTGGCGGAGAGCAAGGTGCGCCATACCGCGGCTGGCTTTGACTTGCCCACTCGCAGGATGGAGCTGCAAATCCTCAACAACAGCGTGGCGAGCTGCCTTGCCGCCTTGGGCCGATCTTCCGAGGCGGATCCTGGCGCGCTGCTTCTGCCTGCCGTCACCGTTGGCGTCGTTCGCGCCATGGTCGAGCAGAGGTCCGGGATTGCTACCGGGATGCGTGCCGCTCGCGACGAAGCCGCGGCGGCACTCGATGCGCTGCAGGTGGCAAGGCAGCGGGTCGGCGAGGAAAGGGCGGTGCCCGAACCTGCCAGGGCAAGGCTGGGCTCGGCTTTGTCGAAAGCGCGAGCAAGCGGACACCAGGCAGAGATTAGGACGGCTCGCGAGGCGGAAGATGCGGGAACAATCCGATGGAAGGCGGCGCTCGCGCGCTTGCGTCCATGGAACGGAGATGCCCTCGCTCTCGCCAACGTCGCGGTTCCGAGCGCCGGGCAGATTGCCGCCTGGAAGACGGTAGCGTCAGAACTGGCAAGGAACACCGCCGTACTTGCCGAACGCCTTGCTGAATACGAGGGCAACCATGCCATGCTCGCCGCACGATTGGATGCCCTTCGTGCCTCGGGCGACATTGTCGACGATGAAGCGGCTACCGCCATCCGCCGAGTTCGCGATGATGCGTGGGCAACGCACCGCGCAGCGCTGACCGGTGACACCGCTGACGACTTCGCCGTGGCATTGGCGCGCGATGACATTGCCAGCGCAGGCCGGCTGGCCGGCGCGGCGGATCTGGCTGAGATCCGGGCAACTACGCGCGAGCTGGCCGAGGCCGCGGCCAACCTGTCACGCAACGGCATCCAACGCACACAGCTCGGCAAGGATGTGGATACCCAATTGTTGGAAATCCGCGCGGCCGCCAGGGACCTGCTCGGAGACGCCGTGGAACCTTCGTCTGAGCGCCTGATCGAAAGGATCGAGGATCAGATCGAGGCGCGCAGCGATGCGCTCGCTGCCTGGGAGCAGATCGAACTTGCTCGCTTGAAGGCCGAGCGAGCCGCTGACGCCGGCGAGCAGATACGCTTGGAAATGAGAGCAGTGCTGGGAAGCGTCGGCATTGTATCAGAGTCCAACGACACCCTCGAAGCAATCATGGCCATCGCGGAGCCGTTTCTGGATCGGCAGCGCAAGGTGGACGCCGAGTATGCCGAGGCGCTCAGAATGGTGAGCTCCAAAGAAGAGGATCTAGCGGCACGACGGGTTGCAGTAGGTGTGGCGGAGCGTCGCGAGGAGGAATGGCTGGCCGGCATTACCGAAGCACTCAAGGGAACTTGGCTCGAAAGCGGGCTCTCCGCATCCGGCGTCGGCACTGTGCTCGATCAATTGGCCGAACTTTCAAGAAGCCTGCAGGAACGGGACGACCTGCAGCTGCGTATCGACAAGATGGAGGCCGACAGGGCCAATTTTCTGGTCGAGGTCATCGCCGTTGCGGTTGAAGCCGACGAGCCGACGAAGGATACCGACCCGGAGCAGTTGGCCATCCGCCTTGCCGAGCGCCTAGAGCGTGCCGAGCGGACACGTGAAACGAAGGCAAGCCTCGGCAACGACCTGAAGCGCCTCAAGGAGGCGCGCGACATCCTCGACACTGAGATTTTGGCACACGAACGCCGCAAGAACGAGGTGCTGGGCGTCTTTGGTGTCGCCACTCTGCCCGAGGTAGTCGAACGCGATGAGCTGTTGCGTGAGCGCGATGGCTTGCGCACCACCGTCGCCGAACTTGAGGAACGGATAGTGGCGGAGCTCGCGGTCGACGGATTCGAGCAGGCCCGCTCGATCCTGGACGCGATCGATTTCGACGGCCTCGCGGTCGAGAAGGCTGAGGGTGAGCAGCGGCTTCGCCTGTTCGATGAAACCATCCAGCAACAGCTGATCCGGCAGACGCGCGCGGCCGACAAGCTGGACGCCATCGGCGGTGATAGTGCGGTTGCACGCCTGGATGCTGAACGGCGCACAACCCTGCTGGAAATCGAGGAGAAGGCCGTTCGCTACATAGAGCTGAAGCTTGGCATCATGTCGGCTGGCAATGCTTTGCGGATCTACCGTGAGAGCCATCGCTCCGGCATGATGGCGCGCGCATCAGACGCGTTCAAGCTAATGACGCGTGGCCAGTATTCGGGGCTGACAACCCAGCCTGTAAGAGGTGGTGAGGTTCTCATTGCTGTGCAGGGTGACGGGCAATCCAAGGTCACCGAAGCGCTTTCAAAGGGTGCACGATTTCAGCTGTACCTTGCCCTAAGACTCGCCGGTTATTACGAGTTCGCGCAATTTCGGCCCTCGGTCCCATTCGTCGCCGACGACATCATGGAGACGTTCGACCATATTCGCTCGGAGGAGGTTTTCAGGCTGTTCGGAGCGATGGCAAACACAGGTCAGGTCATCTACCTGACGCACCATAAGCATCTATGTGAAATAGCTGAGGCTGTCGTACCGGGAACGAGGATCCATCAACTCGCACAGTAATTTTCTCCGGAATACGTGAACGAACCAGTGAAGGACGCCGAATTTGACGGCAAGTATGCGCCCAAAGTCAGACGTTCCGGCAAACTTCGCGTTCGTCCAAAAGCGGACATATCGCCCGAGCCATAGACGGCCCCGATGTGCCCATAATGGACGTCCTGCAAATTCATTGTCCTGCCGAATCTGGACTTCGAGAGCTGGCCCTAAACAGCAATTGTATCGCGCCTAGCCGTCCTATCGCCGGGGCGCCAATTGTAAACAACGGCGAACTATACCAATATCGTTACTGGCTTCTTCCGGTGCGACTCGGGAGAACGGGATGGGCAATGAACGCGAAGACGCAAACGGGAAAACACAGCGCCGCTGGCCAATACCTCGGCTATGCGCTTCAACCTGTACGCCTTTGCTTTCACCTGCTCAACGCGCCTAGCGGCGCCTTGGTCTCTCTTGAACATTTAGACGATGTGGCGGTTCACCTGGTCGGCGGCGAAGTCGTTCTTGAGCAAAGCAAGAGCGCACTGAAGCAAAATCCGATATCCGACTGGGCTGCGGACCTGTGGAAGTCTCTGGCCAACTGGCTCAGCTTCATGGCGGCGGGAGAGATCGACCCGGCGACCAGCCATTTCCGGCTATATGTCACACCGGTGAAGGCGGGTGCCTTCGCGATCGCGCTGAACGACGCGAAAACAGATGCCGACGTGGAGGCGCTGGTCGCTAACCTCGCCAAAGCCCACAGCAAGCTGAAAGCTGCACCGGCATGCGACGCCGACGTCCAAGCTTTCCTGAACGCTGATGCGGCTCATTGCGCCGCCTTGGTCAAGAATCTCGCCGTTATCAGCGTCGATGCAGATCCCGTCGATCCGATACGCGCGATCTTCAAGCCGACGGTCTCTCCGCTCATCATCGACCTAGTGTGCGAACGCGCGATCGGCGCTGCGAAGGAGGCGGCGGACAGGCTGATTAGAGCTGGCAAGCCCGCCATCTTGGACGTGGACGCGTTTCAGGCCGAGCAAAGAGCATTTGTTCAGAAGAACAACCTTCCAGGGCTGCTGTCGTCTTTCACCAAGCAACCGCCTGTCGAGGCCATCGAACAATTGATCGCCGACCGTCCCGCCTTCGTCCGCCAACTCGAGCTGATCGAGGTGGGAGACGAAGCGTGCGTCCGGGCTGTTAGCGATTACCTTAGGACGCTCGCCGACATCTCGATCTGGGGCGAAAGCGGGCTAATCTTTGAGAAGAACCTAAGTGACTGGGACGATGATCTTGTCGGTCGCTATGAGCACGTCAGTGCAGAGGTGCACGACATACAGGCCGGACACCCCGCAACGGTTCGTGGTAGAATAGTTTACAGGCGCTGCGCGCAGTTGCAGCCTCCACTCGATGGTCGAGTCGTCCCCGGTCATTTCGTCCACGGATCATTCAACGCCCTTGCCCACGGCCTGCGCCTCGGCTGGCATCCCGACTACCAGACTCTTTTGGAGCCAGCGACTTGATTGAGGCTGGCCGATCGCACCTACCGCTCAGCGACCTCGCCCTTGTCCAGAATCCAGGACTTGGGGCTTTCGCATTGTGGCAATTTGGCCAAGGTTTCCAGGCTGAGGACGAACGTCCAGCGCCGTTCGCCTTGGCGTTTCTCGTGCTGCCAATCGTCCTGCATCGCGCAACGCTCGAAATCGTGACTTCGACAAACCGACCCTCTGGACTGGCGCTCTTCGCGGCCAAGCTCGGGAAGGAACGGGAACAACTCCTCGCCGTCCACGAGCGAGCGCTGCTGCTGCGTACTCTGACATTGCAATCGGCCGCTGTCGGTGTGAGCGGGCGGCTGCTGTCCGTGGATTACAAGGATGCTACTTTAAGAGCAAACGTACCAGAACCGAAACCGAGGAGGCTCGTCCTTCCAGAGCGCGTCAAGCACCTCGGACCTGCCTCGGAGAAATTGGGTTTCTGGTTTTCGAACCTGGGGACCGCGCAGGTGGCCAACCTGTTACGGGTGGAGTTCTAGATGTATTTCCAGCTTCGAAAACTGATCCTTTGGCCCCGCAATGGTGCAGCGCCGCGGGTCGTCAAGTTCGAGCCCGGTGTCGTCAACGTCATCAGCGGCGCGTCGAAGACCGGGAAGTCCGCCGTTATCCCTATTGTTGATTACTGTCTGGGCTCGGAGAAATGCGCGATTCCGGTGGGCGTAATCCGCGAGAACTGCAGCTGGTTCGGCATTCTGATCGAGACGCTGGAGGGCGAAAAGCTCTTGGCGCGACGCGAACCGGGGGACCAACAGAGCACAGGCGACATGGTGCTGCTGGAGGGCGCACAGGTCGAAATTCCGGAGACGATCACCGACAAGACCACCAATGTCGACACGGTCAAGCGCGCGATGAACCGCCTGGCAGGACTGACTGACCTCGACTTCGAACCAGGTACAGAGAATGGATTCAAGCAAAGGCCAAGCTTCCGCGACCTCATGGCCTTCACGTTCCAACCTCAGAACGTGATCGCCAATCCCGACGTGATGTTTTTCAAGGCCGATACGACGGAACACCGGGAGAAGCTAAAGACCATCTTCCCGTACGTTCTGGGCGCGGTCACGGCAAAGATTCTCCAGGCGCGGTTTGAGATCGATCGGCTCCAGCGCAACCTCCGCCGGAAGGAGGCTGAGCTACGCGCGATCGTGTCGGCAACTGGCGCTTGGCGGGCGGAGGCGGAGGCGTGGCTGCGTCAGGCAGTCGAACTTGGCCTAGTCGATTCCTCCACTGAAGTGCCGAAGGACTGGAGTGACGTTGTTGACCTGCTTCGGCGCGTGTCGAACAGCAACTCAAGTCTTGCTCGACCAAGCCTGGCCGGCATCGATGTGGTGCTGACGCGTCTGGAAACCCTTCGTGCGTCGGAAACTGAAATCGCCGCGCGACTTACCGAGCATCGTCAGCGCCTGAACGAACTGCGCCGTCTGGTGGAGAGCAGCGAGGCGTACGGCGACGCCATGCGCATCCAACGTGACCGCTTGGACCTTTCCACGTGGCTGAGGGACTTGGCCGACGAGTTCGCCGATCCGTTGGTCGCACTCGGGGACGGCGGCCGCGAGAAGGTCTTGGCCCTTTGCGACAACCTCGGCGGTCTGGAGATCCGACTGCGGACCCACCCTGCGATGTCTAACACGCTTGACAAGGAAATCCTGCGCCAGCGCGGCGCCGCTGAAGCGGTCCTATCTGAGTTGAACGATGTCCGTAGCGAGATAGCGGTGCTGGAACGGGACTCTGACGTCGCCCGAGACGAGGCCAATCGCTTCGATAGGCTTGAGCGCTTCCTCGGTCGATTGGAGCAGGCGTTGCACGTCTACGACCGCGCCGACCAGTCGTCGGATTTGCGGCAGGAACTCACCTCGCTGCAGGCCGATATTGCAACGCTGCAAAAGACGATCTCCGAGGCCGACATCCAGCGCAAGCTATTCAACGCGTTGCACCAAGTCTCCCATCATGCCAATCGGCTGATTCCGCAGCTTGACGCGGAGTGGCCCGAGGCCCCGATTAGGCTGTTGATTGAAGACCTGACCGTCAAGGTGACTAGGGGAACGCGTGAGGACTACCTGTGGGAGATTGGCAGCGGCGCCAATTGGCTCGCGTATCACGTCGCACTAATGCTTGCGCTGCAGCACTACTTCCTGGCCGAACCTCATCACCCAGTCCCTGGTCAGCTGATCTTCGACCAACCTAGCCAAGTCTATTTTCCTAAGCGGGCGGCGGGCGACGAGGGCCCCGACCTCATCGCGTGGAGGGATCAGGACGTGGTCGCCGTCAGGAAGGTCTTTGCGCTCCTAGGCGCTGAGGTCATGGCCGCGAAAGGTCGCCTCCAGATCATCGTGCTGGATCATGCAGATGAGGACGTCTGGGGCAAGCTTCCCGGAGTCAAGTTGATTGAGGAATGGCGTGGACAGGCCCTCGTGCCTCAGGCTTGGATTGCCGCCGCATCTTCCAACGGTGGATAATAATCTGCTGCCAGAGGAGAAGGCATGGCGAACGTGGACGAGATCAACCGTCTGACGGCCCTTGGCTTGAACGTCATCACAGCCATGGATGTCGCGGAAGGAAAACTAGACGAAGCCTTCGAGGTCGCCCGCGCTCAGGAGAAACGCAAGGTCGACATCTGGTGCAAAGGAAGAAAGAACATTCCGGTTGCACTGACTGCGATATGGGACTGCGATCCTGCAAACTTCTATCTCGCGTTCGACGGCGATGATCCCAGCGACCACGCTTCGACGGATTTCATTCTTATCGACGCTGATGTCACTGACGTTGGCGGCAGGCTTACCTACGCCGCCAGCAGGGACAAGGGTCCTTGGCATCAACGTTACAAGAGCAAGAGCTGTGGGATCGCCTACCGATGGCTGCATGGCCGCGGTGTCACACCGCCTTTGCTCGGCGAGTACCAAGGCCAAGTTCACATCGTAGGAGGCATGCACCGCTTCCATCTTGCCAAGCACTATGGGACGACGCGCATGCCATTCCTCGTCCGGAGGGCCGAACTAGCCGCAGTAATGGCGTTGATCCCCTCGGCGACCGACACCGCCAACTCGTAATGGCGGGGACTGCAGAAAAGAAGCGAATGAGTTGCGAACTTACCGGGATCACTCCCCGAAAGCTGACCGACGGCTTCCGGCCCCGTTGCGGCCATTCTTACTCCCGCACTTTGGCTTTTCCAGCGCTAAACCGGCCTTGGGCGATGAATGGAAACGGTCAGATGTTCCCGGTCTGTGCTCGAAAAGTCGCATAAAAGGGCAGACTGGTGTGACGTCCGGAATTATTGGGCCTTTCACGGGTTTACCGGTCCCGAATTATCGGTTGCTGGCGGGCGGGCTATGCGATTGAAAACAGGAGAGTTTTCTGGCTAAGGGTGGGGTTTCAGACTGAGTTTACCAATGCCCTTAATGACGATTAATTCTGGATTGGCATCAGGTGATTGGGTTTGCGCAGAATATAGCCGCCCTTATTGGTAAACCCGCTCACGGTCGACAACGGATTGGTCAACCTAGGACGACAGGATTGGTAAACCGGAGCCGCCCTATCGACGAAGGTCTAGCTTGGCGCATTCACTGTCGCCGGTAGGCAGATATTCGGGCGACAATCGGGACCAGCGTGCGACGCCGCCAAGCGTGAGACACGTCGGCTACGCCGCAAATCGACACGGTTTGACCGGGCGCAATACCGCACCGATCTTCTAATCTCGGCTTAATTCCGGAGAGAGGCAGATAATTCCGGACGCCACACTGATTGGTAACCTAAGGCCACCCACCACGCGGATTGGTAGCCCACAGGAATAGGTTTGGTAACCCTTATCGAGTGAGGGCCGCTCGTACCTTTCGGCGGGTTCGTTTCAGTTCTAAGCCCGGCTTAATTCTGGACAACGACAGATAATTCTGGACGGCACAGTGGAACTCAACGCGTTGTAAGGATGGCATAGAGAAGCAGTAGCCCTCCAGTCTCGCTACTGGAAAAATTCTGGAAAATGGGTCTGCTTGGCTGGACGCAGAACGTTGTGATTATTCAGCCGGCATTTCTGAAGCTTCTCGAACACAAACAGCTTGCCTTCGCGCACGCTATCTTCGAGCGACTTCGCCTTCGCCAGATGCGCCGCAATCGCGCTGGCCAGCATGCAACCTGTTCCGCGCATCGATATAGCAAGGCGCGGCGTGTCGAAGTGGATGGGTTCATGATCGGAGCGTAACAGAATATCGGCCGATCGGGGACCCGACGCGTGCCCACCCTTGATCAGCAGGGCCTGAGGGCCGACGGCCTGCAGTCTTTGTCCTTGTTGGAGCGCACCGTCCTCATCCGAAGCCGGTTCGGAACCAGTAAGGAGCGCCAGTTCAGGAAGGTTGGGCGTGACAATGCAGCAAAGCGGCATCAAATCGCGCTTCATGGCAGCGATAGCGCCTGCTTCCAGAAGTGCGCGGCCTGAGGTGGAGGCCAGCACAGGGTCGAGTACTGCCGGCACTTGCGGAAATTTGCGCAGCACTGCGGCAACGGCAACAATGATCTTGGCAGTCGCCAGCATGCCGATCTTGATTGTGGCTACGTCGTTGGCCTGTAGCGCGGCACACATCTGATTGGCCACCATGCTGGGTGGCGAATGATGGATTTCGATCACGGCGTCGTGCGTTTGCACCGTTAGCGCTGTGACGGCGAGACAGGTGCGCACGCCAACGGCAGAGATCGTCTCGATGTCGCGTGCTATTCCAGCACCCCCGCTGGAATCTGATCCGCCAACGACAAGCACATGCGGTTCTCGTCTCATCGCCATCGGTCCGTCTTTTCGATCCATTCTCGCGTGCGCGCTTCGGGGTCGAAGCTCAACGTGATGTCCGTGACCACTGCGGCGCTGTTGGCGCCGGCCTCAAAGACGCCGTCGAGGCGGTCGGGGTTGAGGCCGCCGATGGCGACCAATGGGATCGGCGCCACCCGCCGCTTCCACTCGCTGATCCGCTCTAGCCCTTGCGGTGCCCACTTCATTTTCTTCAAAGTGGTGGGATAGATCGGACCGAGCGCGACATAGTCGGGCTCGGCAAACATGGCCGTTTCCAGCTCGACATGATCATGCGTGCTCAATCCGAGCCTGACGCCCGCTGCCCGTATCCTCGAGAGGTCGGCCGTTTGCAAATCCTCCTGGCCCAGATGCACGAAATCGCAGCCTTCCTCGATTGCCAGGCGCCAATAATCATTGATGATGAGCTGGCTTTTGTGTTGGACACACCAGGCCTTCGACTTGCGGATCTCCGCGCGCAGCCCGGTTTCATCCATGGTTTTGATGCGAAGCTGAATCAGCTTGACGCCGAGCGGCGCCAACCTTTCGATCCAGGCGGCGCTGTCGACGATCAGGTAGAAGGGATCGAGCTTCATGAAAAAACGGCCCTGCCGACCATCGGTGTCGATGGCACGGCGACGTCGCGCGGTTCGAGCATTCCCGAACTGAACGCCTCACGACCGGCGTCGACCGCCTTACCGAAAGCACGCGCCATGCCGACCGGATCTGCCGCCTTGGCGACCGCTGTGTTCAGGAGCACGGCGTCAAAGCCGAGTTCCATGACGGTGGCCGCGTGCGACGGCCGTCCGAGCCCCGCATCCACAATCAGCGGGACGCCAGGGAAATATCCGCGCATCGAGCGCAGCGCCGTCATGTTGACCGGTCCCAAGGCGGAACCGATCGGTGCGCACCACGGCATCAGGACCTTGCAGCCCGCTTCCAGCAGCCGCTCGGCGACAACGAGATCGTCGGTGGTATAGGGGAATACCGCAAAGCCGTCCTCGCACAGGATGCGGGCGGCTTCAACCAGACCGAACACATCCGGCTGTAGCGTGTCGTGATTGCCGATCACTTCGAGCTTGATCCAGTTGGTGCCGAAGACCTCGCGCGCCATTTTCGCGGTGGTGACGGCTTCCTTGACGGAGAGGCAGCCGGCGGTATTGGGCAGGGTTCTGGCGCCCAGCGAGCGGATCAACGACCAGAATTGTTCGCCGGCCCTACCGCCCGCCATCTCACGCCGCAACGAGACGGTCACCACCGACGTGCCCGATGCCTTGACTGCATCGGCAAGGATGGCCGGCGAAGGATACTGAGCCGTGCCGAGAAGCAGGCGCGACGAAAGCTCGGTTCCATAAAGCTCCAACATGCTAGCCGCCCTGCATGGGCGAGAGGATTTCGATCCGGTCGCCGTCGCTCAACTGGAACTCCGCGCGGTTGGCTTTGTGCACGAGGTCGCTGTTGACGGCGGTGGCGAGCCAATCGCCCTCATAGTCGAGCGCGGCAAGCAACTCGGCCAGCGTGGTGGCGGCAATCTCACGCGCCTCGCCGTTGACCATCAGTTTCATGAGCATGCTCCTTGGTTCTGTCTTGACTGAAAACCAGGTCGGCAGCCTGGCGCGCCATGGCGGGGGCGAGGAGAAAACCGTGACGATAAAGACCGTTGATCGCGATGATCTCACCGTCTGTTTCGACGCGTGGCAAATTGTCGGGAAATGCCGGACGGACACCCACACCGGTTTCAACGATCTCGGCCTCACCAAAGGCCGGATGGAGGGCATGGGCGGCGCCCAGCAGCTCCATCATGGAACGCGCCGTCACCGGTCCGGCGCTCTGGCTTTCAATCATCGTCGCTCCGATCATGAAACGGTGATCGGTGCGCGGCACGGCATAAAGCGGAAAGCGTGGATGAAGCAAACGGACCGGCCGCGACAGCGAGACATCAGGCGTGCGAAGGATCAGCATTTCGCCGCGAACACCGCGCAGCCTGTCATCGGCCGCTGCCATTCCCATGCAGTCTATCTGACGGGCGAATCCCGAAACAGGCCGGGCGTCGCAGCCGAAGTGGAATTTGACACCCATGGTCGCAAGCTTGTCATGAAGTGCCGCCATCGCCGGGCGTGGGTCGAGGTGAGCCTCGTCGGGGAAGAGCAATCCACGCCGGAAGCGGCCGGCGAGGTCGGGTTCCAGGAGCGCAATTTCGTTTTCATCGACGCGCCGATGCCCTGACGTGCGACTGGCGAACCGGTCAAGCTCACCGGCATCACGCGGCGCGGCCACGACCAATGTCCCGGCCCGTGTCACCTGACCCGACAGCACCGCATCCCACCAGTCGGCAGCATCGCGTCCGAGATCCAGCACCGGCTGCTCCGCGCTTTCGCGCTCGCACCATGGCGCCAGCATGCCGCCGGCGAACCACGACGCGTTGCCACCAAGGCCATGCCGCATCTCGGCGACGGTGACCGTCGCGCCGCGGGCGGCGAGTTCGAAAGCGACGGTGAGGCCGGCAACGCCGGCCCCTTTGACGAGCACCCTCATGATGGTTTGGGAGCCTCTGGCACGACCGGTACGCCAGTCTCGTCCGCCTGCATGTAGAGATCGCCGCCCTCCCGGTATTTTGCCGCCATTGCCGCCATGCCTTCCTTCTGGGCCTCGGCACGGATGTCGTGGGAAATGCGCATGGAGCAGAATTTCGGCCCGCACATCGAACAAAAATGTGCCAGCTTGTGCGCCTCCTTGGGCAAGGTCTGGTCGTGGAAGGACCGTGCGGTTTCGGGGTCGAGCGACAGGTTGAACTGGTCCTCCCAGCGGAACTCGAAGCGCGCGCGCGAAAGGGCATCATCCCTGGTTTTCGCTGCCGGATGGCCCTTCGCCAGATCGGCTGCATGGGCGGCTATCTTGTAGGTGATCACGCCAATCTTGACGTCGTTGCGGTCGGGAAGGCCGAGATGCTCTTTCGGCGTGACGTAGCAAAGCATTGCGGTGCCGAACCAGCCTATCATGGCGGCACCTATCCCTGAGGTGATGTGGTCATAGCCCGGCGCGATGTCGGTCGTCAGCGGCCCCAACGTGTAGAACGGCGCCTCACCGCACACTGCGAGCTGCTTGTCCATGTTCTGCTTGATCTTGTGCATGGGGACATGGCCCGGGCCTTCGATCATCACCTGGCAGTCCTTTGCCCAGGCAATCTTGGTGAGTTCTCCAAGTGTTTCCAGTTCGGCGAATTGCGCCGCGTCGTTCGCATCGGCGATTGAACCGGGACGAAGGCCGTCGCCGAGCGAGAAGGAGACGTCATAGGCTCTGGCGATGTCGCAGATCTCCTCGAAATGCTCGTAGAGGAAGCTCTCCCGGTGATGGTGCAGGCACCATTTGGCCATGATCGAGCCGCCGCGCGAGACGATGCCCGTGACCCGGTCGACGGTCAGCGGGATGTAGTGCAGCCGCACGCCGGCGTGGATGGTGAAATAGTCGACGCCTTGCTCGGCCTGCTCGATCAGCGTGTCGCGGTAGACCTCCCAGTTCAGATCCTCGGCGATGCCGTTGACCTTTTCCAGCGCCTGATAGAGCGGCACCGTACCGATCGGCACCGGCGCATTGCGCACGATCCAGTCGCGGATGTTGTGGATGTTGCGGCCGGTCGACAGGTCCATCACCGTGTCCGCGCCCCAGCGGATAGCCCAGACCATTTTTTCGACCTCTTCGGCCATCGACGATGTGACAGCCGAGTTACCGATGTTGGCGTTGATCTTGACCAGAAAATTGCGACCGATGATCATCGGCTCGCTCTCGGGATGATTGATGTTGGCGGGAATGATTGCGCGCCCGCGCGCCACCTCGTCGCGCACGAATTCGGGTGTGACGAAATCTGGGATCGCCGCGCCGAAGGCTTCGCCGTCGCGTTGCAGCTTGCCGCGCATCACCTCGCGGCCGAGATTCTCGCGGATGGCTACGAACTCCATTTCTGGCGTGATGATGCCGGCGCGCGCATAGGCAAGTTGGGTCACCGCCTTGCCCTGCTTGGCCTTGAGCGGCCGATTGCGTATCGGAAATTCCGGTGTCAGGCGCTCGCCGGTGGCGAATCCATTGTCTTCCGGCCGGACGTGGCGGCCGTCATAGGCTTCGACATCGCCACGCGCCGTGACCCATTCGTGGCGAAGCCGGGCAAGGCCTTTTTCGATGCTGGTTTCGACTGATGGATCGGTGTAGGGGCCGGACGGATCGTAGACGGTGACGGGCGGTTCGCCGGCCGTCGGATGGACGGAAATCTCGCGCATCGGCACCCTGATCTGCGGGTAGAGGACGCCGGGCTTGTGGATTTTCCGCGAGGCGGGCAGTGGTCCCGTCGATACGGCGGGGGTGAGGGCATTCATCGTGAGGCTCCTTTGCTCATGCATTGGAGACCCAGTTCTGTGCCGGAAGGATGAAAAGACGCTTCTGTAGACCTGCTGCAACAGGACCTCGGGCGTAAACTCCCGCAAAGCGCTTGCACCGTCCCTACGCCAGTATGAACTGGATCAGGTTCAACGGGTCACTGCGCCGCGAAAGCCAGCAGTATCTCAGCCCCTTGCCGGGACTCCCCTGGTGAATGCCTTAGGTTGAACGGGCTGACGCTATCTTGTCAAGCGCATTCGGGCGCCTTCGGCCGGTGGCGACGACCGGCGGCCAGCCGGGCGGAGAGCTCGCGCATGCATCGGGGACAAGTCACGCCCCGTAGACCGGGGCTGAATGGCCAAAGCCTCATTCGCTTCGTGAAGGATGGAGAAACTGTATTGGCCATGTGCGCGTATCGACCAAGTAGCTCAGGCGGTCACGGATGTGGTTATTCTGGTCGAAGGTGACGAACGGCCTTGGGGGTCACCTCCTTTAGGATTCAGAGGTTGGAAGACGGCTTCTCGCGATCACGGCCATCAGGAAATACCTGTCTTCGGCTCAACCTCGACATGGCGTCCGATCGACCGCAGATATACAGCTATCTCGTTCATGAGATGATCGCGTTCGCCGTAGATTTCAGCAATCCTACGCAGCTGTGGCTCGACGGCCCTCCGTTGCGCTGGCGTGAAATCAGCATCGCCAAAGACGTATCCCAAGTTGCCAATCGCGCAAATTTTGCAGCCGGCGTCCACAACTGCTTGTACGAATGCCGGAATGTCTTTTTCTTGCATGGTCTTCATGTCGAACCTCTCGTGAATGGCGTGCTTGCGCCCCAATCTGCCTTTTCAGCGTGTCCTCTGGGCGGCGCAAGCCCTGAGCGTGACTGTGCACGGGCAACCTCGACTATCCCATCTGCCACGCTCTTTAGAATCGGTGGGGTCTGGTGATCGCAGGCTGGGCCACTCAAAAGCCTGCAAGAAGAAAGTCATGGCGACCATTGCTCAAGATCGCAAGGGTGCGTGCAAGACCTTCCGTTGGCAGTCATGCACGCTCGCTCAGAGATAGTCCGGCCGCGGAAATTCTCCCTTATTCGTAAGAAAGCTCATTGAGCAACTGGGCATTGAGCAACTGGGTCTCACGTCACGGGTCTCGTGTGCTTCACAGCCGAAAAATAGCCGCCGTGGCAATTCTCGAAAAGTGCAGGCTACCTCGTTAAGGACACTGCGGATGATCGTTCGCGCTTGGCAAAAGCGAACGGATTAGTCTATGGCTCTCGGCAGGGGGGCGAGTTATGCGGCGGGTGCGAATCCTTCAAGTAGGCGATATTCACTATCCGGACTGGCATCCTTCCTCTAGCAACATCGATGCCAAGGATAGCAAGTTCGCTCCGAAAATAACGCAGAAGCTACGCGCGTCTTCGCTGCGTGCCGTCTTGACGAAACTTCGGCGGCTGACGACTTCGAAGCCCTTGGATTCGATCGCCTTCATGGGGGATTTCACGAGCCGTGGCGACAAGACCTTCATTGCTTCGGCATTCCAGCATTTCACGTTGCTCTGCCGCGCACAGGGACGCAGTTCAAAGGCGCTTCCGTTGATATTCGTACCGGGAAATCACGATGTGAACCGTGATGACGCGCGCGAACTTGGACCGACTGAGAAATTCAGCGAAATGGCGAGTTTAGCCGCCCGCTTGGGTTGGCAGACCGTTCCCGTGGACCAACCCGTGCACTTCAGACTTCCGACAGGATCCGCAGGCGCAAACTTCATCCTCGTCAACACAGCGATAGGCAGTTGGGAGCTTCAAAACCTTCCCGCGTTCCTTCGTGATCGTCTCGAGGCACTCAGTCCTTCTACAGAGCCTCTAGATCTCGGCTCGCCGGACATCTCGGGACATTCGCCCGCGACACCTCCCAGCGATCCAGACAAGGAGGCGTCCGACGACGAGTATTACGGTCAGATGGACACGCCATACATCTCGCGTGAGATGCTTGCAGGCCTACAGGAATTGCTCCAGCAGCCCGACATGCGTTACGGCATCATAATCGGCCATCACAATCTGCTGCCACAAAAGACTCCGCGCATTACGCCATACGCGGAGATGCTCAACAGCGGATTTGTCAGAACTCAGCTGCTGCAGGGCAACAAGCCTATCGTCTACCTGCATGGACACATACATGCTGATCCGGTCGAGATCGTCAACGATCCAAGGTTTCCGGACGGCAAATTGATCTGCATCTCAGCACCAGAGATACAGTCAGGTTTCAATGAGCTCGTCTTCTTCACGACCGATCAGGGAGAGCTCGTCGGCATCCGACTTATACCCTACCGCACCAATGTCGCCGACGGGACGGTCATGGAAGGCGAACATTGCTTTATTTCGACCATGTCCAACGGCAAGGCCTTTCTGAACAACGACACGTTTGACCTGCTGCGCCGACTGCGCGACCATGCCACCAGGCGCGGGAATGGGTTACTCTTCTGGGACGAGATCACTGAGATTGCTGCCTCCGCCGAGCTCGGGCTAGATCTGGAAGACTCTCTTCTGATGCTCCAAGCGGCGCGCTTCATCGAGATAGACGGCCTCACCAAGGCAAACTCGGCTTGGCGCATTAAGGTAAGGGACGAATAGCGATGGAGAATCCGTTCGGCCCCAACAGGATCGAGTACGAAAGCCGCCCGATACTGTGGTTCAGTCAGAAGTCGGCGTTGATTTCTGCCGCCGCCAAGCCGGTCTTCGTCGCAGGGACGAGAGGCAGCGGCAAGACCAGCATTCTTCGCTCGCTTTCCACAGTCCATATTCTTGAAGACAAAAGTCTCTCGGACCAAGTCGGCAAGCTCGCTTGGTATGGCGTCTTCTTCCAGCTCAATGAGACATTCTCGCCCCTAATCGACAACGCCGTTCTGAACCTCATTCCGGAGCGGATACGCTTCGACACGGCCGCCGTGATCCCGCGGCAATTCGTAATCTTCTCTCACTATCTGGAGCTGAAGATAGTCGAACGCCTGCTCGAGAGCATCGGCCAGCTCAGACGCGACGGCCACTTGAAATACCGGGCCTCCGAAGATAGGGACGTCGCCCTGGCACTGCATCGCGAAGTGCTGCACTTCATACCCCAACCTGCCCGTCTCGACTTCTTCAGCATCGATGAGCTGCGGGGTGGGATAACCCGGTACGTCGACGAATGCTTCAACGCGTTCTTCTTTGCCGCCGATGCCGGAGCGACCGGCTTCAGAGCAACAGACCCTGGCGCGATCATTAACAAGGTCGCGACCGCGATCACTCCACTTTTAAATGGCCCATCTTTCGCCGGTGACAGGGCGCCCTTCTTCAAGATACTGATTGACGACTGTGAAGCACTGACACCGCTCCAACAGCAGTTCCTGAACACCTTGGTGAGAAAGACGCGCGGCAACGTGAAATGGGTCCTCGCCTACATCGGCGGCCTCTACGACACGATCCGGACGATCATACCCGGCCAGTCGCTCTCGAATGCTGACCGGGACGTCGAGAATCTTGATTCAGTCGATCCGAGGGAGTTCGCCACGCTGTGCGAGAACGTGTCGTCGCTTCGGCTGTACTATGCGCTTCCTGACCATCTGCGGAGTGATCTCGAGCGCAACGATGCGCTCAGCGCGTTTTCGCTCAAAAACCGGCTGGGGCGGCTTTCCGTCAATGACATCATCGAGCGGGTTATCATATCGGGTCATTCCGAGGGCAGAGAAGAGCTTGTGGCACTTGCTGATGCAGCACGTGAATTCCTCTCCGTGAATTTGAGGACGGCGGATCAGCAGCAATTCCTTCTTGATCGAAAAGCGCGCCCTTATGCCGAAGGGCTGGCGCTCGCGCTCATGAACCCGGAAATTAAGCGCCGGCCCATGAGCAAGGCGGATGCTTCAAATCTGAAGAGGTCGATCGCCCGGAAACAGGGATGGGCTTTTCTGAAAGCGTGCCAGATGCTGCGTCTGCATGACTACCCGTACGTAGGGCACCAGATCATCACATCATTGAGCGACGTCTGTATACGCGATTTCCTTGATATAATGGGAGAGATCTTCCGCCGCAGTGTTCCGAGTTCCAGTGATCCACGAAAACTGGTGGAATTCATCAACTCGGATTTACAGATTCATCTCGAACAGCAGAGACAGGCTGTGAACGCCGCCTCTCAACGGAAGCTTGATGGACTTCAGGCGCTTTCACATCCGTACGAAGAAGAGAGCGTGCGCATGGTGCGGGCGTTGGGTTACCTGACCGCTCGCCTCCAGACAGAGTTTGCCGAAGAAAATGCTCTAGGAACGACAGAGAGAGGCATTTTCAGGGTTGATCTAAAGGAAATGCGCTCGCTGGTGAACCGACTGGAGC
Source organism: Mesorhizobium sp. WSM4976 (assembly GCF_029625685.1). NCBI lineage: Bacteria > Pseudomonadati > Pseudomonadota > Alphaproteobacteria > Hyphomicrobiales > Phyllobacteriaceae > Mesorhizobium > Mesorhizobium sp. WSM4976. The sequence goes on along the minus strand of NZ_JARTVT010000044.1, from coordinate 1,686 downwards.
AACCCAGCGGAAAACTGGACGAGGTCCTGCGTCGGGCGGAAAGGGATGGGTTTATCCGGGAGGTCTCCGCCGCCGGCAACTTTGAGGTGGACCGCGCCGACCCCGCATCGAAGGAGATGATGATCAGATTGCATCGGCGATTTGCACCTTACTTCGGGTTCTCCTATCGCGGCCCGTACGAAATCAACACAATCCCTGCGGCGCGGATGGTCGACCTGCTTTTTACCAGGCATCGGCTCCCAGAAGACTGGGCCGACTCGGTGTTTAAGGAGCTCGTCGCGCGGCCCGCACTCAAGACCGAATTCCAGCACTCGCTTTTCGAGAGCGATCTCGAATGACCGCTTCAACTGTCGAGTATCGAGTCTTCGGCCATCTGGCCGTCACCGAGAAGGCGAGAGATGCAGGTACCTGCGAAACGATGGAGGCAGATATCGCGATCGTCGCGCTTGGATGGGAAACGCGTTTCGCCGCGTTCGAAAACCATCTTGACCTGAAGGTCGGCAAGATCGTGGTTCTGGACTTTGCTCTGAAGGAAGCGAACGTCCCAGCCGTCGAAGAAAACCGGCGAAAGCTCATCGCTATGGGTACCCGATGGGGCGTCGAAGTGACTGTGATCACCCTCGAGCCTTCCATCGAGTATCAGAAGAACATCAATCTCCTCGATCACCTGCTCACTCAGATGGCCGCTTCATGTGGCTCATACGAAGGAAGCCTGCGGAAGGTTTTCGTCGAGTGCTCGACGATGCCGCGAATCTACATCCAATGGCTGATTGCGGTGGCATTCAAGAAAATGTCGATTCAGTCTCTCGAATTCGGGTACGCCGAAGGTATCTACGGGAACGCGATCGGCAAAGAGGATTTTTCCAGCGGCTTGGACCGATACGTCACCGTCCCTCATCTTCAAGGCAGCGGAGGAATGGGCGAAGAGAAAGTCCTGCTCGTGGGGATCGGAGGAGATGCCGACGTATTCTACGGATTGATCGATATCGTCAGTCCGGAACGGATCTCGCTCCTCGTCCCAAGAAGCGACAAGAATGCGCATATCGATGCTTTGCTCGATCAACAGGTGGCCAAGGTACGTGAAACCCACCGGCTCGAAGATGGCGAAGTTCGCGACATCCAGGCTTTCGGGCTGATGGCCCACCTCGATGCTTTCGAGACGTATCTCGACGGGTTCGGCTCGCGTGCGGTGGTGAACGTTTTTGTCAGCGGCCCGAAGGTTCAGGCCATCGCTGCTGCCGTGCTCGCCTGCTCCGACAGCCGCGTCCATCTCAAGGCAAGAATTCCCACCTCCTATGCCCATCGTGAAGTCTCAGCGAATGGGCGGTATCATATCTATAGGCTGATTGACCTGACATCCCCTGCCTGCAGCCTTCCCGGGACGTTCTGACACTATCTTGCATTCGAGTAGCATCATGGTCCCAGTAGCCGTTCCGCCAAGCCTTCAGCGCATGTTCGTGTCGCCCGATCCGGTCGATGGGGGGCTAATTCCCACTTGGAAGCTGCTCTACATCAGATCAGGGGGGAATGCAGACTGGCAGAATTCCGTCTAATTAGCGACTAGCTAAAACATATACTCAGGCGAGACTGTTCAGCATAGAAATAGTGAGTCGGCCGTGAACTATCCGCAAGCCATTGATCTGGCCTGTTGATTGAGGCGGATAGCGGCTTTGGAATTGCAGGATT
>NZ_JARTVT010000043.1:0-36760 GCF_029625685.1 Mesorhizobium sp. WSM4976 | reverse complement strand
GACTGCGTGACCTTGCCAACGAGCGAAGACGCTTCGGCTATCGGCGGTTGTTCATCCTGCTGCGGCGGGAGGGCGAGCCGTCAGGGATCAACCGCATCTATCGGCTCTACCGGGAGGAAGGGTTGACGGTTCGCAAGCGCCGGGCAAGACGGCGAGCAGTCGGCACGCGGGCGCCGATCCTGGTCAAGGCAAAGCCGAATGCGCGCTGGTCGCTGGATTTCGTCCATGACCAGTTCGCCTGCGGCCGGCGCTTCCGTGTGCTCAACATCGTCGACGACGTGACGCGCGAATGCCTGGCGGCGATCCCGGACACGTCGATCTCCGGCCGCCGGGTTGCTCGCGAGCTGACGGAACTGATCGGCCGCCGCGGCAAGCCCGGCACGATCGTCTCCGACCACGGCACCGAGTTCACCTCGAACGCCATCCTTGCATGGTCAAAGGATCACGGGATCGAATGGCACTACATCGCGCCGGGCAAGCCGATGCAGAACGGTTATGTCGAATCCTTCAACGGTCGCATGCGCGACGAGCTCTTGAACGAGAGCCTGTTCTTCGGCCTCGACCACGCCCGCAGCGCCATCGCCAAATGGCGGGAGGACTTCAACACTCGCGAGGCCGCATTCCTCGCTCGGCTACCAGACCCCGGCGGCCAATGCCGAGGTCATCACCGCAACCGGCTCCGACGCTGTGCTGATGGAAGGCTCCGCGTCTTCGCTGGTTGCTCAACCCGCGCCCCACGGCGTAACAGAAACGGCCGAGGCTCTAACTGCCACTGGATGAAACCTCAGTGGCAGGTCAGGTGCGCACGAATTCGATCGGTTCGATGGGTTCGGCCTCGCCAAGCGGCGTGCCTTCGATCGGGATCAGCATGTTGATCGGGACGCTGTCGGGCGGCTCCGGCAGGTTGGCGAGCGTTACCAGCATGTCGATGCGGTCAGCCTTCTCCTCGCCCATGCCGACGATGCCCCCGCAGCAGGCCTTGATGCCGCTGTCGCGGACATTGGCAAGTGTGTCCAGCCGCTCAGTGAATGTCCGGGTCGAGATGATCTCGCTGTAATAGCGCTCGGAGGTGTCGATGTTGTGGTTGTAGTAGTCGAGCCCGGCCTGCTTGAGCCGCCGTGCCTGACCAAGGTCAAGCATACCTAACGTCTGCAGGTCTCCATGCCGAGCGCCTTCACGCCCTCGACCATGGCGACCACGGCGTCCCCGTCGCGCTCCTGGGGGTTGCGCCAGGCGGCTCCCATACAGTAGCGGGTGGCGCCCGCCTCGCGTGCCTTCCTGGCCTCGGCGAGGACGCGCTGGACCTCCATCAGCTTCGAGGCCTTGAGCCCGGACTGATGATGCGATGACTGGCTGCAGTAGCCGCAATCCTCCGGGCAGCCGCCGGTCTTGATCGACAGCAGGCGCGACAGCTGCACCCGGTTGGGATCGAAATTCTCGCGATGAATGGTCTGGGCCTGGAACAGCAATTCGTTGAAGGGCAGGTCGTGGACGGCCTGGGCCGCCCCCTGGGTCCATTGGGGCGACGCCCCGTTGAACGGCTCAACAGCCGCGTTCAGATGCAGTTCTGCGTCCATTCCGCTTCCATCAACAAAAACGTTTGGGTATCAACCAGGAGAACAGGCTTGAGAACCGTCATGGTCGGCCCACCAGCGCCGGCACCGGCAGGACGTTGTTGGCTTCATTGAGTATGGAAAAGCTGTAGCCTCCCTCCGCATTGGGCTCGACCGAATAGGTCAGGCGATCAACGATGCGATTGCCCTTGTCGAAGGTTAGCACGCGTGGCTTGAGCGCGGTCAGCTCCCTCTCGTGCACGTAGACCGAATTGCAGATGATGGCCTGATCGCCCGGCTGGCAGGTGCGGGCCACGGCGCCGTTTAGGATGCAGCAGCGGGATCCACGCTCGCCGAGCATGACATAGGTCGAAATCCGGGCACCTGAATTCTTGTTCCAGATCTCGACGAATTCCATCGGCAGGATGCCAGCCTCTTCGCAATGGTCAGGGTCGAGCGTGATCGAGCCGTGATAGTCGAGATTGGCCTCGGTGACATAGATGCCGTGCAGCTTGCCGGCAACAATTTTGCGCATCCCTTCCTCCGAAATCACTTCAATCCTGTGCCGCGGTGTCTCGCGCTCTCGGCGCCTATCACGTGCTTTCTTCGGCTTGAGCGCATGAACGCTCCCTTCTGATCGCGTCGCAGGATTCGGTGAAAGCGACGTCCAACAGACAACCGAGTGCTTCCAGTCCGTGAGAGGCAGCCATCTGGCGCAGTTCGTCGAGCCGGCAGATGATGAAGCCAAGTGCTTCCACGTGGTCTTTTGTTTGTTCCTGACGCGTCACTTTTTCCTCGCCGGTTGAACTGTGTGGTCCGGCAGCGAACAGGCTTGCGTCGGCGGTCGGTGGAACTAAGGACGTGCTGGAGCAAGTTAGTCTGCGACCAAAGGAGTTCCTGCGATCCCGCTTCATATCCTCTCCCTCAGTTCAGATGCCTGCTGCAATTCCGGTCGGCTGGCATGTCGAGCCCGATATCGAGGATGGGAGCGCTGTGGGTAAGCCAGCCGGCCGAGATAAGGTCGACGCCGGTCGCCGCAATTGCCGGAGCCGTTTTCGGTGTCACCCGACCTGACGCCTCGGTGAGAGCCCTGCCCCCGACCATTGCCACGGCTTGGCCAAGGTCCTCGAGCGACATGTTGTCCAGGAGCACCGCGTCAACGCTCGCCTGGAGCGCCATCTCCAACTGATCGAGCGTGTCGACCTCCACCTCGATCTTGATCATGTGGCCTACCGCACGACGCGCTCGCTCGATTGCGGTGCGAATGTCGCCGGCAATGGCGATATGGTTGTCTTTGATGAGCACGGCATCGTCGAGCGCGAAGCGGTGATTGGCGCCGCCGCCCGCGCGCACGGCATATTTTTCCAGGACACGCAGGCCTGGTGTTGTTTTTCGCGTGCATACGATCTTCGCGTTATGGCCGCGTACCGCGTTTACAAGCGAGGCCGTCGCCGTTGCGATGCCACTCAGCTTGCATAGGAAATTGAGCGCCGTCCGCTCAGCCGTCAGCAGGCTGCGCGCCGGCCCATTTACGATCGCGATGGTTTCACCGGCCGACACTTTGCCACCCTCGGGACAGCGCAATTGCATGCTGATCCCAGGATCGACTAGCAGGAAGGCAAACATAACCAGATCGAGCCCGGCAACGACGCCAGCCTGCCTGGCATTCAACGCAAAGGTGGCTTTGCGATCGGCCGGGATGATTGCGTCGCTTGTGATGTCGCCGGCTCTACCCAGATCTTCCATGAGGGCACTGCGCACGATAGGTTCCATGATGATCTGGGGGAGCGGTGCAAGTGAAGTCATTAACGGCTCCGTTCGGCAGTTTGCCAGTTGAGCGCGACGGCACTCTCGAAGGCTGTGCAGAGCGTAAGCCGGGAGGGGAGGGGGTCAGCATCGCGCTGCGGGAAATCGGATCGGAAATGCGAACCGCGACTCTCCTCGCGCCGAAGGGCCGCGATCGCGATCAGCAGTGCCACCAGGGCCGGATCGGCCGCAGCCGTCTCGCCAACTGCGATCGGCAGCATTGTCGCGACTGCGTCGCGCAGGGCCTTGCCGTCGCGGATAATGCCCAGCGCATTGGACACAAGCTGGCGTATTGAGGAAGGGTCCGGGCGCACCGGAACGGTTTCGGGAAGCCTTGGCCACTGCCAGCCGGCGCATGTGCCGGACACACTTGCCGCCACCCAAGCGGCGGTCGCAACGGCTTCGGTCAGAGAGTTGCTGGCCAGTCGGTTGGCGCCGTGCAGCCCGGTGCATGCGACCTCCCCACAAGCCCATAGCCCGTCAAGGGAACTGCGCCCTTCGACGTCCACGGCCACGCCGCCCATATGATAGTGGGCCGCGGGACGCACCGGGATCGGCTCCATGGCCGGATCGATACCGGCCTGCTTGCAAGCGGCGTCGATCGCCGGAAAGCGCTTTGCGAATTTCGGGCCGAGGCATCGCCGGGCGTCGAGATAGACGCGGCGGCCGGCGGCGAGTTGGTCGGAGATTGCCCGCGAAACAACATCGCGCGGAGCAAGTTCGGCGCCGGGCGTATCGGCAAGAAAGCGGTTGCCGTGGTCGTCCACAAGCACCGCGCCTTCACCACGCACCGCCTCGCTTATCAGCGGCATCGGCCGGCGGGGGTTATCGAGCGCCGTCGGATGGAATTGCACGAATTCCAGATCGGCGAGCTCCGCGCCGGCGCAGGCGGCAAGCGCAAGGCCGTGGCCATAGGAGGAAAGTGGGTTCGTCGTATCGCTAAAGAGGCCGCCGATACCGGCGGTCACAAGCACCACACGGCGGGTCGGGAATGCGATCACGCCTGAATGCAGGACAGCCAGCACGCCCACGATGCCGCCTTCAGCGACAACGAGGCGAAGGGCTGAAACGCCTTCCAAGATTCTGATCGAGAGTGTCCGGCGCGCCACGGCGAGCAGCACACGAAACAGCTCGCGGCCGGTGGTGTCACCAGCAGCATGCACGATGCGGCGGCGCGAATGCGCTGCCTCCAGGCCGAGCCGCAGCTTGCCATTGAGTCCTCGGTCGAACGGCACACCGAGACGGATAAGGTGGTCGATGGCTTGAGGCACAGCCTCAACGACGCGCTTGGCCATCGCTTCGTCGCACAGCCCATCGCCGGCAACAAGTGTATCGGTCAGATGCAATTCGAAACTGTCGTCATCCCCCAGGCTTGCTGCAAGCCCGCCCTGGGCAAGTGTGGTGGAGGCTTCGGTTCCGAGCGGTGTTCTGGACAGAAGAACGACCGGCTGTGGCGACAGGTGAAGCGCAGTCATCAGGCCGGCGACGCCGGCGCCGATAATGATCGCGGCCCCGCCAATGTCACGACTCTCTTGCGTCATACGGCGAGCATCCGTTCCAACGCCCGGCGCGCGCGGTCAGCGACGCCGGGATCGATCGTCACCATGTGGCGGTTCTCCTCGAGCGCCGCTCGGATTTTGGCGAGCGTAATGCGTTTCATGTGCGGGCAGAGGTTGCAGGGGCGCACGAAGTCGACGTCCGGATGCTCGACGGCGACGTTGTCGCTCATCGAGCATTCGGTAATCAGCACCACGCGCGCGGGCTTGTGCCGTCCAACATAGTCGGACATCGCCGCCGTCGAGCCGGCGAAATCCGCTTCCGCGACAACCTCCGGCGGGCATTCGGGATGGGCCAGCACCGTGACGCCGGGATGTGCTTCGCGCAACTCGCGTATGTCGGCGGGGCTGAAGCGCTCATGCACTTCACAGTGTCCCTTCCAGGCGATGATCTCGACCTTTGTCTGTGCCGCGATGTTTCTTGCCAGATATTCGTCGGGTAGCATGATCACCCGCGGTGCGCCGAGAGACTCCACGACCGCTAGCGCGTTGCCCGAGGTGCAGCAGATGTCGGATTCCGCCTTCACAGCGGCGGAGGTGTTGACGTAGGTCACGATCGGCGCGCCGGGGTAGCGTTGCCGCATCAGAGGCACATCCGAAGCCGTGATCGAGTCGGCCAGCGAACAGCCGGCGCCGAGATCCGGGATGAGCACGGTCTTGCCGGGATTGAGCAGCTTCGCCGTCTCGGCCATGAAATGCACGCCGGCGAGTACGATGATGTCAGCATCGACCGCCGTCGCCTTGCGGGCAAGCGCGAGGCTGTCGCCGACGATGTCGGCCACGCAATGGAAGATCTCGGGCGTCTGGCAGTTGTGCGCCAGGATGACGGCGTTGCGCTCGCGCTTCAGCGCCAAGATGGCGTCAATGTCGCCGGTGAAGGCTGGCCATTCGATCGACGGGATCACCCGCTGGACGCGTTCATAGAGAGACGCGGCCGTAGGTAGCGCCCTGGTCATCCGCGCCTCCGCTTATATTCCGGATGATAATAAACTGGATATATCTACACCGACTATAACGGTGTCAAGCCCGCGAGAGCGGCAATTTTGTCCCCAAAACGACAGCGCTGTCGTCGAGAATGGCACGGCGGAATTGGTAGAGCTTTGCCGGCCGGCCACCAGTCTCGAGACAGGTCTCGCCGGTTTCCTCGACCAGCTCCTGCTGCTCGACCAACCTCCGGAAGTTCGGTTTGTTGATGAGCCTGCCGGCCAAGGCTTCCACGGTCCGCTGCAATTGGAGGAGGGTGAAAGTCGGGCGCATCAGCTCGAACACGACAGGCCGGTATTTGATCTTGGAGCGCAGCCGCGCGATGCCCGTCGCCAGGATACGGCGGTGGTCTGCGACCATCGCTCTGCCCGACACGGAAGCCGCAGGAGCGGCTATAGGGTCCCCACCCCCTTCCTCGACAAGCGCGGCTTCATAGAGCAGCTCGTAGCGCTGGAGCGTAAGCTCCTCATTCCAGCGACGGTCCTCAAAAGCGAAGGCAATTGCCGCGCGATGGCGGCGCTCGCGCCGCGCGGCAGCGCTCTCGGCGCCCTTTGCCCATGCAATCAGGAGCGGCCGCAGCGCACCAAGGGCCTTCGGCGTACCCAAGCGGTGATCCTCCCAGGGAAAATAGTCGTACCAGCTTCTCCACTGCGACGTGCGCGACGGCGTCATCGGATTCTGCCGGGTCAGCGCAAGATAGCTGATGGAGATGTTGCGCTGCTCACGCCCGGCAATGATCCGGTCACGGTCGGCAAAGGTATAGAGCTGCTCTATATAGCCCAACGGATGACCTGTCTGCTGTTCGACCCAGTCCCTCAAGCCGGACTGGAGCGATCGGTGACTCAGCTCGAACGGTCCGGAGGGAAGGGAATCCCGCTGGCCGACAGTGAGAATGCAAGGGTCGCGGTCGCTCACGGCGGCGACCACAGCGATCAGGTCCACGTTAATATCGCGGCCCTTGCGGGCCGTAATCGTTTTTCTAGGTCGTGTTGCCTGGTCGTGCATGTTCGAATCGTGGCCGCCGCCGAGGGCGGCTAAACCGATTTAATAAGTATGGACTTTGCGGCGCTGTCGGTCAACTAGGCACACGTACTGTCTTTGGCGTTAGGACTGGCACGAAACTGCGCCGAACGCGACATCCGCAGTGGTTAACGCAGGGGAAGGAAAAGCGCTTGAACCTATTGCGCAGGACCCACGGCTCCTCACAGCTGGGGATGCGGCATGCGCGCAAACCAGCTTGGCCTCCAGGTCGGACACGGGCCGAAAGGAAAGTTTGGACTGATGTGCGATCATGGCGTTGCTGTCTCACGTTGCCCGCACCCCATTTGTCGCATCGTGCAGAGTTGAACGGCGAAGCCCAGCTTGTTCTGCCGTCGCCGGCGGAGTTCGCATTCCAATCTATCTGCCGGGCCCAGTGTAAAGTGACGGATCAGACTATCCTCGTCCGCCGCTATGCCCAGAAGTATCGCCGCTTCCTTCGAACTGACAAGCCGTCTTCTATCCACTCGCCTTCTCCCTCGACACATTTAATTCCAAGGGGAAGTGGTTCGCCATCGGCCGGAAGCTTTCAACCAGCCCGGTGGCTTCATCTACAGATCTATGCGCGTGTTCGCGCTTCGTTTGGCCTTAGCGTGTCCGCGGGAACAGTTCTTGTTCCGACCCCTCGATAGCCATGTGGTGATTCTCTCCTTTCCATCATCATGGCCTCGCGCACAGAATTCCTGACAGTCCCGGCTCGGCGTCTCAACGTGTTGAACGACCTTGGCGGATTGTCCGGGATCTAACCTGTCAACGAGATCGCCTTGCCCTTCGTCCCCTCGGCACGATCTGGCGTCACCCCCACAGCAACGCCCCCCTCCGGCCGCGAATAGCCTGACGCCGGCAGCTAGCTGGTATAGCCCGCTTCAACGGTGCGCCCTTATGCTGATTTCTCAACACCGTCGATGCCGAGGTGCCGGACAAAGCCGTTCACGTCATCCTCGCCAATTACGCCGCCCATAAGCACCCTAAGTGCGTGCCTGGCTCAACCGCCACCTGCGCTTCACCTTCCACTTCACCCCCACGTCTTGCTCCTGGCTCAACGCCGTCGAGGGCTTCTTCGCCAACCTGTCCAAGCGACGCCTCAAGCGAGGCGTCTTTCATTCTGTCGTCGACCTGCAGGCGGCCATCAACCGCTTCCTCGCCGAGCACAATCGACAACTCAACCCTTCACCTGGAACACAGACCCCGACAAAATCATCGCCGCCCTCAAACACGTGGTCAATCCACTAGGCCGAAGGACGAAATCTCGTCCAAATAGAGCGTCTATTGAATATTCTCAATGAAGAGCGGGACAAAACGTCCGTTCCTCACGTATTCACGACCATCGGCACGCCGATCTGTCGGTTTTGCTTAAAATATCTCGCGCCTACATAGCGCAGGGGCCAGAGATCCTTTATGAAGGGATTGCGTACGGCGAATTCGGGAATGCTACTCTTAAAGCCGTCTGTTTCCAACGTTGCCGCCGCAGCGCCATGATGCGCTCGACCCAGCGCGCCACGATCTTGGCTGACACGCCATAGACGCGCGCCGGATGGGCTTTGGAAAAACCGCCCTCTATCACCGACAGCGCCATCTCCTCTCGACGCGGCGGCGTGAGACGGGCATTCTTGTGGATGTTCATTCGGACCCTCCGGTGAGTGCTGAAGCTTGGTAACTCCAGTCTCCTCGATCCGGTCCGAATGGACAACCTCCTGAAAGCTCACAGCTAAAGCAGTTCGCAGCGAAGGAAAAGCGCCTTCTACCTCACCGCTGGTTGTCTGCGGGTACTCGGCTTGGACGGCATGGATGTCGCCAAGCTGGCCCTTTGCAACACGTCCCGCGCTTGTCGAGTCATGGGCTCGGCATGGGCCAACTCCCGTTTAGGAGCGTAGCTGCGAGCATGATCGAGGCCGAGCTCGGCGGCGGAGGCGTTGCCCTTTCCGGATTGGAGGACAAGGCGCCGGCGACCAGCGCAAATTCGCCGTCGACACGCGCGGCAATGCGGTGCACCGCTTCGATGAAGGCACCTTGTGTCGCTTGGAGCTCGCAAATTCGACGTAACCACAACCTGCTGAAATCACTCAACTTTTGGAAAGGATACTAAGTTGGCAGCGATTTCTTCAAGCGCGCACCTGGCGGCGTGTAACTGAACCTCCAAAGCCATGGAGGCGAAATCCTGTCTTTGGAAGAACTCGATTCGACCTTCCGCCCGTATCGTGCGCAAGAGAGCGCTCACCTGTTGGGGCAGGTATGGAACATGCATCAAACCGATCGGAGACGCGGTCGACCCAGAGGCGTGTGAGAGGGCCGTATATAGAGACGCGTTGCATAGAAAAGTGCCCGCATGTTCGGAAAGCCGGGCGGGAATGCCTTCGTTCAACAGTCGCTCCTCGATCCGTCGCACCGGCCAGGTCGCCAATAGAGCGGCGGGGCCGGCCGTTGAAACAGGCTCGGTTCGCAACGAGCCGTCATTGTCGGGAACGTTGAACTCTGCAAAATTTATCGCAAGGCGCTCCAGCCGAATCATGGTTTCGCCAGGCCAAAGCCCGACAAGCATAATACCGTCCGGACGCAGCTCATCGATAAGCTTACGCAACATGTCCGGCATGCGCGCCATGCTGACCGGCAGAGTTCTCGCTACCACCTTAGCGCCTCCTGTCGAGGCGCCCTCCAGGTGCCGCACCAGTTCGGCCGACGGATTGACAACACGCCCGCCGTAACCTTCGAAGCCGGTGACCAGAAGCCGAGTCACGAAACCGCCTCGGTTGGCGCCGCCGCTGCGACGCGTCGGTTGATCTCGGAGGGCCCTGCTCGCAGCATTGCACGATGCTGCTCCGTGGCCTTCCTGTCGATGTGGTCCGAGCCGAGAACAAACACGGCACCATAGAGGTCCTCCGCTTGGGTTTTGGTGATCCAACCCTCGTTCACGTCATGCTGGAGGCGATCCAGGTCGCGGTCGAGCGGGTTTCCGTAACCGCCACCGCCATTGTCTGTTCCGCGGAGCCATTCACCCGGTATCAGCGTCACCGTCACGAAATTGGGAAGGCGGATTTGCGTGCCGTCGGCAGCGATCTTCCAGGTTTTGGCGGCCGCGCCCGCATGGCCGCCCCTCACGCCCCGCGGCGGGTTTTCCTGCATGTCGCAAGGAATGACCACCGTCATCGGATCGTGTCGTGGGCCAATCACCAGTTCGCACCCCGGCGCTCCCCGGAAACGACCGGGACCGCCAGACCCAGCGACCAGACGCAGGCTGCGTACCAGCATAGGATGCTTGAGCTCGTCGAGCTCGATGCTGTCGCGATATTGAAGACCGCCCACCACCGGAAGGCCATACATGACCCATCCATCCGATCTTGACGAGGCAGGACCGCCATTGACGCCGAGTATGAGCTGGTTGACGTAGGCCGCTCCGTTCCGTCGCCAGTCCTTGCCGGAGACTACGCTGAGTCCCACGCTCATGGCGCCGCCGCCTTCGGCCAAGCCCCACCCTTCGCCGATTTCGGCAAAGGCGGACTGAGTCAGATTTACCAGCCAATGGGCGACGTTGGTCGTTGCCATTGAGCAGCTATGCGGAAATTTCGGGGAACCCGCGACGCAGTTCTCCCGCAGTAGAACCCGGAGGCGCCGGAGGCTGCCGGAGTTGTGCGGGATGTCGTGCTCGACACAATTGAAGACACCGTTCACCGCATTGTTTGTGGCCGTCGCAAGCGACTGGTTAAGGCCGCAATCCACGCAGTCGACATTGTCCCGGAGGTCGACAGTGATCAGGGCATTCACGGGATCGATGTCGATCTCCACAGCCAGCGGGATGCCGTCGGGCAATACAGGTGGCATCGGATCGTGCCGGCCTTCCCTACGCATGTGGTTTGCGGGCAATGCCGAGATCGCCTTGATCATTCGCCGCTCCGAATAATCCAGCCATTCTGATATGAACTTCTTGATGCGGTCACGGCCATACTTGGCGATGAGCTCCTTCAGGCGCCGCTCACCGACACGGGCAGCGCCGACGGCAGCCAGATAGTCGCCATACCACTGGTCGGGAACGCGTATGCGCGAGCGGCACATACGGATTATGTCGTCCTGGTCCTTGCCGTCGCGTTGCACCCTGACGCAAGGGAAGATCAGGCTACCCTCGTGATAAACATCGCGTGCTCCGGCGAAGTAAGTCGTCGGCTCACTGTTGCCGATGTCTGCCTGATGCGCCTTGGCGCAGGCGGTGAACATATGCTCGCCTTCGAAGAAGACCGGCACAAGGATCGTGTGGTCAGCGGGATGCGAATTGCCGAGATAGGGATCGTTGTGCAGGAAGGCATCGCCCTCGCGCATGTCGGGATGCAGGTCGCACATGGACTGCGTCTGCAGATGCATTCCGAAAATATGGACCGGCAGACCTTCCGCTGAAGACAGAAGCTGGTTATCGGCCGTGCATAGGCCGCACGAGAAATCCCGGCCCATGTTTATGACGGCCGAACGGGCCGCTCGGAGCAGGGTATTGGACATCTCACGCACGATGCCATCCAACCGGTTGGCTATGACAATCGTCTCGGTGGGATCGTCATCGGGATGCCCGGTCTGCCGGGCAACATCGTCGGCATCGGACGGATCAGCTTCCAGAAGGTAACTTCCCAACGCGCTGACTTTCGCCCGCATGCCGGGATAGACGACCACGGTCGTTGTCGGCTCGACGATTAGGGAAGGGCCGTCGATCACCGCGCCTGGGCCAAGGTCCTCGCCATACCAGATCGCCGTTTGAACTGCGCCGGAGGCTGTGAACCAAGCCGCGCGGGAGGTTCGCGGCGAAGGCTGCCTCTGGGGCGGACCGGCTTGGAGACGCGGCTTCTCCAGTTCCGCAATGAGCCTGATTTTCCAATTGAGGAATTCGACCGGCTGGTTGGTATCTCGCACGGCAAAAACGCGCTCGTGCACGTCGTGAAAAGCATCGACCAGCGCGGCGACATCGGAGGCATCCGCCACGCCGGCTCGCGGCAAGGCCACGTCGAGTTCCCAGACCTGCGACAGGTAGCGGGCCTCGACGAAATATTCGAGTCGGATGTTCTTCAGTCCGCGACCTGCAAGCCGGGTCGAGAACGCCTCCGCTTTCTCCTCCAGGCCGAACAGCGCGGCGCGCACCAGTTCATGATCGAAATTCGACGAATTCGTGAATGCGTTAGTGTTGAACTCTGAGACGATGTCCGAGAACTGGGCCCCGCACGCACTGAGCGCACCGGCACTCCGAGGCAGGATGACCTGGTTGCAGCCAAGCTCCCTTGCAATGGGCAGGATATTGAGGCCACCGGCTCCGCCTCCCGCCACAAGAATACTGTCGGTCGGGTCAAGCCCTTCCTTGATGGTTATATCCCGAACCGCGCCGATCATGTGCTCGTTCGCGATCGTCATGATGGCCGCAGCGGTTTCTTCGATCCCGATCCCGAGTTCCTGTGCAAGCGAGGCCATGACGCTGCGGGCCGCGCCCATGTCGAGCCGCATGCGACCGCCGAGGAAATTGTCGGGATCAAGATATCCGAGAACCGCCGCGGCATCCGTTACGGTTGGCTTCGTGCCGCCGCGGCCGTAACAGGCCGGGCCGGGAACCGCCCCAGCACTGCCTGGGCCGACACGAAGCAGGCCGCCGCTGTCGATCCAGGCGATGGATCCGCCTCCCGCCCCGTAGCTGCGCACATCGACCGACGAAAGGCCGGTGCAATGGCCGGTCCAGAGACCGCCCAACCAGGTATCCCGCGTGAAGACGGGCGCGCCCTCGCGCACCAGCGATACGTCGAACGTGGTTCCGCCGGTATCACAGATGATGACGTCCTTGCCCGCGCTTTCCAGGCCGGCATACGCAATGCCGGCAATGGGAGCCATGGCCGGACCCGAGCGCACCAGGTAGATCGGCTGCTCGATCAGGTCTTCCACATGCATGACACCGCCGAATGATGTGGCGACGACGGTTTCGCCGGAATAGCCGGCGGCACGCAGATCGGCTTCAAGATCCCGCAGGTGCCGTTGCATAAGGGGCTTCAGGGATGCGTCGATCGCGGCAGAGGATGCACGCCGATACTCGCGCAGCACGGGGTTCAACTGATGCGAAAGCGTAAAGGGCAGATCGGGCCTCATTTCGCGGATGATTTCGCCCATACGCAACTCATGTGCCGGATTGGCCACTGACCACAGGAAACATACGGCCACGGCCTCCACGTCCAGAGTGTCGAACTTGGCGACAATCTCACGCGCCCGCTCTTCGTCGAAGGATGTCAGTACATCGCCTTCGGAGGAGACACGCCCACGGCACTCAAAGGTAAGGCTGCGTGGAATATAGGGCTCGGGATAGTCGACATCGAGTTGATGAGGATTGAGTTTCCCGCCCTCCTTCAGCACCAGGATGTCGGGAAAGCCTTCCGTCGTAAGAAACGCAGTCCGGGCCGTCTTGCCCTCGACGATGGCATTGGTCGCGCGTGTGGTTCCGTAGATAAAGAGCGAGGTTGCCGCGAGAAGCTCGCTCAGCGTTATGTCGCGTTCGCGCGCGACCACTTCCAGCGCATCGCTGATACCTGAAAATGCGCGTTCCGGAGTCGTCAGCGCTTTGCCCAGGGCAAGCGTCCCGTCACCGCTCGACAAAACGATGTCGGTGAAGGTGCCGCCGGTATCGACAGAAATTGTGAAACCCATCTCTCGTTTTCCTCCCTAATGGCTGCAAGCGAGAATGCTCATCGCTCTATTCGTTCAGAAGAATGACATCGTCCGGCCGAAAGCCGATTGCGACTGCGCCTTCGTTGATATCTTTCGCGTGTCTGGGTGTGGTTATGACTGCCGTTTCGCCATCCTCGAGAGAAATATGCCAGTCGGCGTTCGCCCCCCGGAACATGCGTGTGACCAGTTGTGCGGGCACGCATATTGGGCAGTTGCCTGCATCAGGTCCGATCGCGATCGATTCCGCCCGAATGGCGATCCAGACAGGCCCAGTCGTGCCCATATAGGCACCCCGCGCGACACTAAAGGTCTGACCTGCAAATGTGAGCGTCGCGCGGTCCCCTTGCATGGCACTGCATCGGGCCATAAACAGGTTTCCGCCTCTGAAGAACTTCGCGACGAAACGGTTCTCCGGGCGCAAGTAGATAGCTTCCGGCGTGCCAATCTGTGCCGCTTTGCCTTCCTTCAGCACCACGATCCGATCGCTCATGGTAAGCGCTTCCTCTTGGTCGTGCGTAACGTACAGAAAGGTGGTGCCGGTGCTGCGCTGGATGCGCTTGAGTTCCCCTTGCATTTCGCGCCTGATTTTCTCGTCCAGCGCGGACAAGGGTTCATCGAGCAGAAGAATGGCCGGGCGCGGAGCCAGTGCGCGCGCCAGCGCGACGCGTTGCTGCTCACCGCCAGAAAGCGTGGCAACGGCCTTTTTGCTCATGCCGGCCAATCCGACGAGATCAAGAAGCTCGTCCACGCGCTTCGCCGTTTCGGCGGTAGGCATGTTCCTGATTCGTAACCCGTAGCCGATGTTCTTCTCAACATTCATGTTGGGAAAGACCGCATATTGCTGGAACATCATTCCGACATTGCGCCGCCAGGGTGGAACCTTGCTCACATCGATGCCTGAGATCAGGACGGTGCCCTGATCCGGCTTTTCCAGTCCCGCGACGATCCGTAGGGTGGTCGACTTGCCGGAGCCGCTTGCACCAAGAAAGGTGAAAAATTCTCCCTGGCCGATCTGCAATGACAGATTATCTGCCACGATCTTAGAGCCATAGGCCTTGCTCAGGCTGTCTATCTCTAGGATCGGCCGTTTGCCGTCGGCTTCAACGTTTCCATCCAGCGGATTCATCGTGCCTCCCGCCTTGACAGCGGAATGTATTGAGCGCGGGTGGTGGTTCGTTGCATCGCCGCTCATTGTTTCGAGGCTCCGGTTGGTCGCCAGAATGAAATGAGAATCATGAAGAACACCAGCCCGACGGTGATCAGGATCAGGGAAGCCATGACGGCGAAGAGTTGCGGCGACAGACCGATCTGGAGGAAAGTCGACCAGATGTAGGTCTGAATGGTGTTGTAGGGTCCCTGCACCATCGCCGTGCGGATGGTTTCATTGAAGGAGATGATGGCCGCGAAGATCGCCGCACCGCTGAGACCGGGGGCGATCGCGGGCAGTTCCACATCAATGAATGCGCGCCACCGATTGGCCCCGCTCATATAGGCAGCCTCCAGAAACACGGTGTTGAAGCTCGCCATCACAGCTACGATAACGAGGAAGGCAAAGGGGAGCGACCATATCACCTGCACGAGCACGATCGTGGCAAGCGATGACGGGATGCCGAGCAGCTTGAGAAAGAAGGCGCAGGCCAGTCCCATCGTGACAGCCGGAATGAACAAGGGCAGAATCATCAGCATTACAATGGCGCGTTTGGCCCGGAACTCGCGTATCGACATTGCGGCGAGCAAGGCCAGTATCGGAGTAATGATCGCCGAAAGCAGCGCTGCGATGATCGACGTCCGTAACGACGTTACGATCATCCTGCTTTGAACCATCTCCGAGAACCACTGCGTGGTGAATGTCATGCCGGCATCCACCTGGCCGGTTTTGCTGAACGCGACCAGGATCGGCTGCAGCAACGGGCCATAGAGGAATATCAGGACGAGAACCAACAGCACGGTGAAGGAGAAGCGTGCGGCGCGCGCGTCGTACATCGCTAGCCCCTCCCCATGATTTGGCCAAGGAAGCTCCGAATGTCGGTCAGCGCGTACCAGAGCACGAGCAGAACCACCATGAGGGCGACAGTGACTGTCGACATCGCAGCGGCCAGCGGATAGTCGAGCACGTTCATGGCGCTGGTGATGGTGTTGCCCATCAACTCATAGCCCGCCCCCCCCAAGATCAGCGACACTGCGCTTTCACCGAGAATGCCGACGAGAGCGAAGATTACCGCGGCAAACAATCCCGGCAACGAGAGTGGCAGCGTGACTCGCAGGAACGTAGCAACCGGCGATGCTCCCAGGAGGTAGCTTGCCTCGATCAACCGCCGGTCTATTCCCGCGAGCGAAAGCCAGAGGGGAAAGACCATGAACGGCATGTAGGAGGCCACGAGCCCGACATAGACGGAAAAGGTGCTGTAAAGCAGCCAGTCCACCGGCGCATCCGTCACGCCAAGCCCGATCAGCGCATGATTGATTGGCCCGTTCCTCCCCAGAAGGAAGGCCCACGCGAAATTGCGAATGATGTAATTGATGAGGAACGGGATCGTGAGGAGCAGCAGAACGATTCGGGTAACCGCCGGGCGGCTCAACCGCGCCAGGAGATAGGCGATCGGATAGGCGATCACCAGGCTGAGCGCAGTTGCCAGGAAGGAGGTCAGGACGGTTCGCTGCAGAACAGCAGTACGCACGCCTCCCAGGAATTCCGCGTAGGCGTTGATTTGGAAAGCCGGAACGATCGTGAAGTCTTGCCTTGCCCAAAAGCTGACCACGACCATGATCGCAAGCGGCCCTATGACGAACGCCAGGCTGAAGAAGATGGGGATCGTCAGCATCAGATGTCGCGCTGTATTGCGCATGGTCCTGCCCTGACTCGGATTCGTGTTCGACATGGCTCGCGAAGGCGGATCGATTGATGCGGCCTGGCATGGCGCCGCCGCCAAAAGCGCGCCATGCCAGGCCTGGCTCATGCAGCCTTGAAGCGTGCCCACTCCGCTTCCATGGCATGGACTTCTTTTGGCCAGCGGAATTGCCAATAGCTGCCATGTTGGAACTTGAATCGACCGCGCCCGTCCGCCTCGAGCGCCTCCTTGGGCTCGCCTGCATTGAACAGTTCGGGATGGGCGGCTGCGAATCCGGGCGCCTCGGAAGTTGTCATATAGCCGCGCGTGGCGCTGATGCGGGCCCCGTACCACGGCCCCATCATGAAGTTGAACAGCTCGTAGATGGCTTTCTGGCGTTCTTCGGTACGATTTGGATTGTTGGTGATGTAACCCGACATCGCCCAAAGCATGTAGCCTTCTTTCGGCACGGCATAGTCGCAATCAACGCCTTTCGCCCGCACGGAATAGATCATCGGCTCCCAGCCATCCAGAACATAGACTTCCTTGTTGACGAGCAGGTTCACGGCCTGCTCGTAACTGCTCCAGAGGACGCGGAACTGTCCTTCCTTCTTGCGGTCGATGAGGAAGTTGACCACCGTGTTGAACTCGCTGGCGGTCATGTCCGTAGGATCTGCTATGTTTGCGAGGCCCGCGGCCTTCAGATAGATCGCGGTCTTGTAACCGGTCGTGGCATAGTTGTCGTCCAAGGCTACATAGCCGCGGTACTTGGGATCGAACAGCGCGCCAAACGAATCCACCTTTCCCTTCGTCGATCCTGGAAGGTAACAGATGGACTCTCCCTGAAAGATCGTCGGGATGCCGTAGAGCTGGTTGTTATAGTAGAAGTAGTCGTAACCTGGGGTTCCCGGTTTCAGGTACTCCGAAATATATTTGTTCTTGCTCCAATTCGGCAGCCGGGAAACATCGACGGGCCGGATTAGACCAAGATCTGCCAGGGGCTTCTGCATGCCGCCCACGATGTGAATGCCATCAAACGTCTGAACTCCGCCACCTCCGAGCATCACGTTGATGATGGCGGACGGAGCGTTACCGATCGCGACGAGATTGACGTCATAGCCGGCCTGGTCGGTGAATAATTTCCAGCTGCCTGGATCGCCGACCCCAATGTCGGCCAGATTTAGAGTCTTGTCCTGGGCCAGCGCTTTCGACCATGGGCTGGCGCTGAAAGCCAACCCGCCACTGAGCGCAAGCATGGATTTCATCAAATCGCGTCTGGTCTGTACTTCATTCACAATTGCCATGTGTCTCTCTCCCTTCTGTGCTGACCTTTGACGGCAGTCAACTTGTCCGTGCTTGTGGCCCATGGAACGGCTCCGCGCGTTACGCACCGAGCACGCTGGCCGGCTCATTTCAGGTATCGGTCGGCAGGCACCAACCGGGGCCTCTTGCGGTCGTCACATATTCCGGCCACGGATGATGTACTGGCGGCGGAACGTTCCGATCTAGAAGCGGCGCAAGCCAGCGTTCTCCGCCAATGCCGCCGCCGGTCCGGCGATCGAACTCATCCCTGCAGCGTGCCAGCTTGTCGGGCGACGTTAGGAGATCGATGATCGTTGATCCGATCACCTTGGCCGCGGTGAATATGACGGGATCGACCACGGCGGGCACGCCGCCGAGAGCAGACCCCACCCATTGCGGATACACATATCCGGGCTGCGGCGAAGCGAGTCGCGGTCGGGCGACCAGGATACGCACCGTTGGCGCATGCCAGGTGTATTCGACATAGTCGTCCGCACCGTAGTGCGTCTGCCAGTCCGGCAGCGTGGCCCGGATCTGGGCTTCGGCTTCCTTCGGCGGGGTCATTCGGCCTGCACCTCTGACGAAGGGATCCTGCATCGGCGCGATCTCGAGATTACGCTGGCACGCCCGGGCAAACTCGCGTGCCTCCTCGTTCCACTCCGGCGGCCCGACACGCTCAAAATTGGCATATGCGATCTCGGCGAGCGCTTGATTTGGCAGGCCCGGTCGGGTGCGGCTCACCCAGTCGCTGCGCCAGCGCGTCTGTGTGAGACGCGCCACCTGCTCGGCATTGCCGTCGAGAACGGCAAGGATCCGTTCCGCCATCTCGATCGTCGGACAGCGCCAACTGTATTGGATCTGAGCGAAGCGAGGCGGCAAGTTGTCTGCCGTGGCCGTCGCGTTGGCGAGGATCGCCTCGTTGAGCGCCCAGGATCCGGTATGCGGCAACATTGCATCACGCAGGAATTTGCTCGTCGTGTACATCAGACAGAGAGCATCGAGAGCGCCCGGCGCACGAGCGGATGCCTGAGGGGTCGCCGCCGCTTCGGGCGCCGCCTGCAGCGTGCGTAACGACAGCCCGTATACTTCCTCGTGCTCGAAAGTGTAAACCTTCGACCAGAAGCAGCCGCACAACGTGTCCAGAGCACAGGTGTTCAGCAATGCCGGCAATGGTGACGAGCGCCAGGCGATTGCCGCGTCAATGCCATCATAATAGCCTTTTGCCGCATGAAAGACTTTGCCTCCGCACATGTTTTCGGCCGGCTCGCCGAAGAAGCGGATCGTTCCTTTCAGCCCGTGCTTTTCCATGGCCGCCTTTGCGGCCAGGACCGCACCTAGCGCGCCTATTCCGACCGCCGAATGCGGCTCCGTGAAGCCGGCCGCCCATCGACTGACGCCCGATCTCGGCATCTGATAAGGCACCGGCTGCTGCGAATTGCCCGGCACCGCATCATACTCGGCCCAGGCTGCGATATGGGGGCCATCTCCCGATGGCGAGGTCCAGCGCGCCGCAAATGCCGTCGGCATGCCCGCACTCGCGCTTTCCACCTCGAAGCCTTCTTGCCGCAACCTGGCGACATACCATTGCGCGGCGCGATATTCCCGCCATCCCGGTTCGTGGAGGCTCCAAATCGTGGAATGATCTCCGGAAAGATTCGGTCGATGGGCATCGACCCATTCAACGACAGTGCGCCATTCAGGTGTCATTTTCTAAGGCATCCGGTGCAAAAAGCGAGGAAGGAAGCTAGTAGCTCGGCGGGCTGATGATCCACATCACCTCGCCGCGGGTCGAGCCGACATTGACGGCCTTGTGGGGCAAAGAACTGCGATAACTGACGCAGTCCCCCTCCGAAAGCGCGAACCGTTCACTTCCTACCTGCAGTTCGAAAGTTCCCGCCAGCACGATGAACATTTCGTCCGAGTCGCCGTGCGAATAGGGCTCTGCGCCTGTGGTTCCACCTGCATCGAACTCACCGACAAAGACCTCCAGATGCTCGAGCGGAGTGGGCGTAAGCAGATATTTACGGCCATAAATTCCGAACGCCAGCGCGGACCTTTCCGATTTGCGGATGAGGCGAACGCCGGAGGTGCGCCTCTCGTCGAAAAGCTCAGCGACATTGGTACCGAGTGCCCGGGTGATCCGCTGCAGCGAGGCCAGGCTGGCGTTGACTCTTCCTCGCTCAAGTTGACTGAGGAAGCTCTCGCTCAACTTCGTCTTGTCAGCTAGCTCCTTGAGGGTCATGCGCGCCCTGGCGCGCGCCGTCTTTAGGTGCGCGCCAAGCGCCAGCCCGCCTCCATTTTCCGCGTCGATATCCATTATCTGACCCCCACGTTTCGGCTCAAAAGGGCTATGAAAAGTTCATGAAGACACTCACACTGAACTCTTTTTATCAGGGAACTCACGGATTTAAAAGGGGAAAAAAAATTTAACGACTCAAGTTGACATTCAGATTTAATTGTCACTAAAGTCTCTTCAGTCGCGAGCTTAGGAGGAGATCATGACTGCCACCATCATTCGAGCATCGATATTGGGATTGACAGTGACGCTTGGCAGCACGGCATGGGCCGGCGACGCCAAGCTTCCTTCCATTTTCACCCAGGCAATTCCAATCCTGCGTCCAGACGCGGCCAACATCGACAAGGTGACCGACGGCGAGTGGACCCTGCTCGATAAGGCGAGCCGCAAGTGGAGTATCTGCGCCAGCTTGCCGACGATGAAAGACCCTTACTGGAAGGCGGTCGATTATGGCCTGGTAACGCAAGCCGAGCGGCTAGGTGTTAATCTTACCATCCTTGATGCTGGCGGTTACGGGAATTTGAGCAAGCAGATCAGCGATCTCGAGGATTGCGCGTCGTCCGGCGCCGATGCCGTTCTGGTGGCGGCGATCAGCGGCGAGGGCGTGAAGTCCAAGGTCGATCAGCTCGTTTCCGAAGGCATGCCGGTTATCGAATCCGTGAACCGGATCGCGTCGCCCAACGTGACTGCGCGCTCCACGGTCGACTTCAAGCGGCTGGGCATTGCGCTGGGAGAGCATCTCAAGGAGAAGGCCGCCGGTCAGCCCTTGCGCGTTGCGTGGTTTCCGGGACCTGAGGGCGCCGGATGGGCTGTCCGCACCGACGAAGGCTTCAAGGAGGCCCTGAAGGATTCCAAAGTCAAAGTCATTTCCACGAAGTGGGGCGATACCGGACGCGATGTGCAATTGGGGCTGATTGAGGACACGCTTCAGGCTGAATCGTCGATCGACTGGATCGCCGGTGTGGCTCCAGCGGCCGAAGCCGCGGTCGGCGCCGTGAAAGACGCAAACAGAACCGGCATCAAGATCGCATCGTTCTACCAGACCGACGCGGTCGCGAACGCGGTGAACGCCAAGGAAATTGCCTACAGCGGCAATGACAACGTTGTGTGGATGGCTGCGATGGCCCTGGATTTGGCCGTCCGGCAGCTGCAAGGCGAAAACATCAAGGGAACCGAGATTTGGCCGAAGCCGCAGGCGTTTACCAGCGACGCTCCGGTTGATCTGGACAACAGTTCGGGCTTCGCCCCGAAGGACTTCCTGCCGAAGTTCCAGGTCAAGTGAACGTCATGGACCGCCCCGAGATCGCGCTGTCAGACGTTCCTGCATTGCTCGAGCTGCAGAACGTGACCAAACGCTTTCCCGGCGTGGTGGCACTGAAGGACATGAACTTCTCCCTCTTGCGGGGAGAGGTTCACGTCCTGTTCGGGGAGAACGGAGCCGGAAAGTCCACGCTCGTCAATGTGATCGCCGGCACCTATCGCTCCGACGAGGGGAGCATGCGCTTCAAGGGTGAGGCCGTGCGTTTCGAATCTCCTGCCGACGCAAGGGCCGCGGGGATCAACGCAGTCTTCCAGGAGTTCAGCCTGGTGCCGACCCTCACGGTCGCCCAGAATATCTTCCTCGGACGCGAAGTCCGCAGCGGCCGGCGCCTCGACAACCGCGAGATGGACCGCCGCGCGGCGGCAATCCTTGCCGACCTCGGCTTTCCTCTTGACCCAACGGCCCGCGTCGATCGGCTTCCACGATCGTCGCAGCAGATGCTGGAGATAGCCAAGGCGCTGCAGGGCGACCCCCGCATACTCATCCTCGACGAGCCGACCGCCTCTCTCACCGAGCGGGAATCAGAGGTCCTTTTCACCCTCATAAGGCGACTGACTTCAGAAGGCGTGGGGATCATCTACATCACCCACCGCATGCAGGAGATCAAGGTCGTTGCGGATCGGATCACGGTCATGAGAGATGGCTCGCTCGTCGCCACGCTCGATGACATAGCCGATGTCGACGAGGATCGTCTCGTTTCGCTGATGACCGGTAGGGAAGCGACAGCACTTTATCCGCAGATTGCCTGCCGCCCAGGGGACGAAGTACTGGCGCTGCGAGGCGTATCGATTGCCAGGGCGGGCGTCAGCGCGATCGACATCAACGTCCGAGCGGGCGAGGTTGTCGGCGTGGCCGGCCTGGTCGGCTCCGGCAAGGCCGAGATTGCGGAAGCTTGCTTCGGTCTCCATGCCTTGACATCCGGGCACATAGAAGTCTGCGGGCAAACCGTCGATCCCATGTCCCCAAGCGAGATGTTGCGACGGGGCATGTATTTCCTTCCGTCGGATCGCCGACGCGAAGGCCTGGTGCTTCCCCGCTCCCTTCGCGAGAACATTTCCATCGCATCTTTGAGCGAACCGGAACTGTCGCGGTTTGGGGCGGTGTTGCGGTGGCGCGAACGATCGAAGGTGGAAGAGCTGATCGCCAGACTTCAGGTCCGTCCCGCCGCTCCCGACCGTCCGATCGCCTTCTTCTCCGGCGGCAATCAGCAGAAGGCACTGTTTGCCCGTGGTCTGCTGCGCGCACCCAGGGTTCTCGTGCTCAACGAGCCGACAACGGGGGTGGACGTCGGAGCGCGCAGCGATGTCTACAATCTAATCAAGGAAGTGTGTGAGCGGGGAGCCGGTGTTCTGGTCGTCTCTTCGGATCTTCCTGAAATCCTGCACCTCTGCCACCGGGCCTACGTCGTTCATCGTGGCAAGGTTCAGGCAGAGCTTTGCGGTCCCGAACTGACCGAAGAAGCGGTGCTTGCAAACTTTTTTGACGCGTAGGAGGTAGTGATGTCAGTCAGGACGGCGTCGCCCAAGCCGATACTGGAAGCCGCTCATTCGAACAACCGCATCGCCAACGCAATGCGGTTGCTGGTAACGATTGGTGTGCTGCCAATCCTGCTGGTCGTCATGGCGGTCATTTTCGGATTGATTGAACCTCGCTTTCTCAATCCGGCAAATCTCATGAACATACTGAGGCAAGCGACGTTTCTGGTGATCGTGGCCATGGGACAGATGTTGGCCCTGATCAGCGCAGGTTTCGACCTGTCGGTCGGCGCCATCGTGGCTCTTACCAGCGTCATCGCAGCCTTGGTGATGGTCTATATGATGGGAGCCGACGGCACCGGGTCCCCGATGCTCGCGCTTATCGCGGGATGCGGCGCGGGCCTTCTCGCCGGTCTCGGATTCGGGCTTCTGAACGGGTTGGGCGTCGCCGTCCTCAAGGTCTCGCCGTTCATCGTTACCCTGGGAACCTCCTCTGCAATCGCAGGAATCGCGCTCCTGCTGACCGGGGGTGCGCCCGTGGTAGGTCTTCCGCCGCTCTTCGTCGAGAATTTCGGTAGCGGCAGAATATTTGGTGTACCGACGGTCATCTACATAACCATCGTGATCGTCGGCATCATGTATTATGTGATGAACTGGTCGCGGTTTGGCAGATATGTCTACGCCATTGGAGGAAACGAAGTCGCCGCGCGTCTGTCAGGCATTCGGGTCGGCCGCTATCTGACGAATGTCTACGTTGTCAGCGGCTTGCTGGCCTCCACCGCGGGCCTCCTCCTGACAGCGCGGGTTTCTGCAGGCGAGCCGAACCTCGGCGGGCCCTTTGCAATGCAGTCGATCACCGCGGCCGTGCTCGGCGGAACCTCCCTGCGTGGTGGCGAGGGCAGCCTTGGCGGCGTGATTTTGGGCGCCCTTTTCATCGCCATGCTGGCCAACGGAATGAACCTGATCCGGGTTTCGTCCTTCTGGCAGATGATTCTGCTCGGTTGTCTGCTCGTCTTTGCGGTTGTCTTTGATCGTGTCCGTAGCAAGCTCGCGCGTGCCGCAGCCAGGGAGAAATAAGATGCGTTACCGGATCGCGGCCGACACCGGCGGAACTTTCACGGACGTTGCGCTTTCGCGTGACGGAATGGATCCGGTCATCGGCAAGTCGCTGACCACGCGCGCGAGAGTCTTTGAAGGCATCGAAGCTGCGATCGCCAACGCTGCGCAGCAATGCGGGACGACCGTGGAAGAGGTTATTCCGAACACCGACATCTTCATCTACGGAACGACGCACGCGACGAATGCAATCGTTGTCGGAGCAACGGCGAAGACTGCCTTTCTTTGCACACGCGGCTTTGCCGACACGCTGGTCCTGCGCGAGGGCGGAAAACGCAGCGCCTTCGATTTTCGCTCGGAATACCCAAAGCCGTACATTCCACGATCCCTTACCTTCGAGGTCGCAGAACGCATCGATGCGGAAGGGGGAGTGGTCGAACCGCTCGACGAAAATCAGGTCAGAAGCCAGCTCCTCGAGATGAAGAGCATCGGGGTGGAGGCCGTCGCCGTCTGCCTGCTTTGGTCTGTCGTTAATCCGGCGCATGAGAACGCCGTCGGCAGGCTGATCGAGGAATGCCTCCCGGGAGTTCCCTTCACGCTTTCGCACAGGTTGAACCCGATTGTACGAGAATACCGTCGGGGTTCATCGGCGGCCATCGATGCGTCCTTGAAGCCTCTGATGCAGACCCATCTCTCCCAGTTCCTCTCCGATCTGGAGAGTAAAGGCTTCAAAGGCTCGCTGCTGACCGTGACGTCAATCGGTGGCGCCATGCATGTCGAGGACCTGGTCGACCGGCCTATCTACACCGTCCGATCGGGGCCGGCGATGGCGCCCGTGGCTGCAACGGTCTACGGCGCCCAGGACGGGTCGTCCGCAGACCTGATCGTGTGTGACACAGGCGGTACGACTTTCGACGTGAGCCTGATCCGCGCCGGACAGATCAAGGAAACCCGGGAAACGTGGCTCGGCGGGCGTTTCGTCGGCAACATCACCGGGCTGTCGTCCGTGGATGTGCAGAGCATAGGATCGGGCGGGGGCTCGATTGCGTGGGTAGACAGCGGTGGTATGTTGCGCGTTGGGCCGCGCAGTGCGGGGGCCGAGCCCGGACCGGCATGCTATGGGCGCGGCGGTTCCGAGCCGACGGTGACGGACGCGGCCCTAGTCCTTGGCTTTCTCGATCCCGCCCACTTTCTCGGCGGCCGCATGTCGCTCGATTTGAATCTGGCGCGGCAGGCGATTGATCGCGTGGCTTCACAATTGTCGATCTCGGTCGAAGAGGCTGCGTACGCGATCTACGTCATCGCCACCGAGGCCATGGTCGGCGCTATCCGTGAAATCACCATCGAAGAGGGGATCGACCCCCGCGAATGTCGAATTGTCGCCGGAGGCGGCGCTGCCGGCCTGAATGCGGCAGCCATGGCATCGGAACTGGGAGTGGCTGAAGTTCTCGTGCCCCGCACCGCCGGCGCGCTCAGTGCCTGTGGCGGGTTGTACGCCAATGTGATGACCGAAACGAGCGCAACGTTTTACGCCAACACCCAGGCCTTTCCGATCGACGAAGCAAACGAGGTTCTTGCAAGGCTGGAGCAGTCTCTCAGCGGAATGGTAGAGACACTGCGCCAGCGCGGATTGGATGACGTTCGTATCGAATACCGGCTTGAAGCGCGATATCCCTTCCAATCATGGGAGCTTGAGGTACCTCTTCCCTTTTCCCGCTTCGCGACGACGAAAGATGTCGATCGCTTGCGGGATGCCTTCCACGCAGTGCACGACCGCGTCTTTGCGGTCAGCGACCCGGGCCAGGATATCGAATGTCTGTTCTGGCGAGCGCGGCTCGTGGCGCCGTTGGGCGACCGGCCATCCGAGACGACAAAGAAGGGGCCGGATCAGGCGCCCCGACCGCGCGCCGCGCGTCCGGCCGTGTTTGGCCGCGAGGCGGTTATGACTCACCGTTACGAAGGCAACGATCTGCTGCCGGGCACGACGGTGACCGGACCGGCGGTGATCGATGAGATGACAACCACCATAGTCGTTCCACCTGGAAGTGTGCTCAGGGCGACTGAATACAACTACGCAATCAGTGTGGCGACCGAGGCATAAGGGAACGGAGCTTGTTTGATGGATACCGCCACTGAAAAAGACCAGGCGCGTACCCGCGCCTTCGATCCTCTCCTGCTTTCGGTCTTGGCCAACAGGTTCGACAATATCTGCCGGGAGATGACGAACACGCTCCTGCGGGCAGGCCGCTCGACGGTCATCAGCGTGGCCAGGGATTTCTCCTGTTCTCTGGTCACCGCCGACAACCGGTTACTAGCCGCCCCCGAGAGCTTGCCCGTGCATGTTTTCGGCTCGCATCTGGTGACCGAGTCCATGGTTCGTCTGCATCCGGTGCTGGAGCCTGGCGACGCATTTCTCCACAACGACCCCTACGACGGCAACACGCATGCTGCCGATCACACTATAATCGTTCCTGTCATCGTCGACGGCGTTCACCTCTTTTCCGCCTGCGCGAAAGCCCATCAGGCCGATTGCGGGAATTCCCTGCCCACGACCTATATGCCGAATGCCCGCGATGTATACGAGGAAGGAGCGCTCATTTTCCCGTGCGTCCGGATTCAGCAGAATTACCGTGACGTCGATGACATCATCCGCATGTGCCGCAGCCGCATTCGCGCGCCGGAGCAATGGTATGGCGACTATCTTGCGGCCCTCGGTGCGGCGCGCATCGGCGAACGCGGGCTCCTCGCATTGGTCAACAAATATGGCATGGAGACGGTCAAGATCTTCATCGAGGAGTGGTTCGACTACTCGGAGAGGCGGGTCGCCGACGCCATCAGCAGGTTGCCCACCGGCCGGATAGTGGGCCATGGCAAGCATGACAGCACGCCGGCGTTGCCGGACGGCGTTCCGATAAAAGTTGTGGTCGACATCGACGCCGAGGCGGGCAGGGTCGTTGTCGATCTTCGCGACAATATCGATTGCGTTCCCGCCGGCCTTAACCAGTCGGCCGCCTGCGCGTTCAACAATGCGATGACCGGTGTGCTCAACGCGCTTTCGGAAGATCTGCCGTGCAACGCCGGCACTTTTCGACGCATGAAGGTTCTGCTGCGCGAAAACTGCGTTGTCGGCATTCCGAAGTTTCCGCATTCGACGTCGATGGCGACCACAAACCTTGCCGACCGCCTCGTCAGCATTACGCACGCCGCAATCGCCGACTTCGCCGACGGACATGGGCTGGCAGAGGGGGGGATGAGCACGGGACCCGGAATAGCCGTCATCTCCGGGCATGATGATCGTCGGGCCGGTGCGGAATACGTCAACGAACTGGTTCTGCAGTCGAACGGCGGTCCGGGTTCGCCATTTGCGGACGGCTGGCTGAATTATGGAACACCCGTGATAGCGGGGATGATGTACCGGGACAGTGTCGAACTCGATGAGCAGAAATATCCCATTCTGATCCGTTCTCTCCGTATCTTGCGGGATTCTGCCGGAGCCGGAACGTTCCGCGGCGCCCCCGGCCAGGAAGTCATCTACGGGCCACGCTTCGGCTCCATGACGGTGATCTATACTATTGATGGCCATTCGACGCCGCCGCGCGGGGTTCGCGGCGGGCGACCGGCATCGCTTGCCTCAGCCGAGCGCATTACTGTAGACGGCAGGCGCGTTCCCTTGCCATCGGTGTCACTGGAAGTCATTTGGCCGGGCGAGTGGATCGTGGGTACGACGAATGGTGGCGGCGGCTATGGAAGCCCGCTTGAGCGCGATCCTGAAAGAGTCTTCGCGGATGTCGTCGACGGATGGGTTAGCCCTGAGGCGGCCCTAGAGGTCTATGGCGTCGTTCTGACGGAATCCGATGGCATCCTGGCCCTCGACACCGAGGCCACGAGCGAGCGTAGAGCGGCGCGGCGCACGGTCCAAACAACAGACGAAGTCGGCAATATGCCTGATGAAACCGACCACGTTGTGAGGAATTAGCGCTCGAAACATGAGGGGCGTTCGGGTCGCCAGAACACTACTGGAGATTGTTGGGATGTATGATGGCTACGATCGCGAGCTAGTCCATTGGATCGACAGCCATGCCGAGAACCTCATCGTCTTGGCCTGTGATTTGGTCAGGATCCCAAGTGTCACTGGAAATGAAGGCGAACTCGCCAAGCTGATCGCCGAGTGGCTCTCACGGAACGAGTTTGAATTCGAACTAAGCGTGGTTCCCGAGGAATTTCGCCGCAAATTTCCGGATTTTTCCGAGGAGCGAGATTTGGTGGCGCGCCCAAATCTTTATGCTCGCCTGAAGGCGCCTGGCGACAGCAAGTATCCGCCAGTCGTGCTTAATGGCCACCTCGATGTCGTCCCAGTGGGAGATCCAGCCCGATGGCGATTTGCCCCCTTCTCCGGTGTCCGGTCGGATGGTTCGATCTGGGGCCGCGGGGCGGCCGATATGAAGGGGCCGATCGCGGCGGGCTTGATGGCCATTCTGGCGTTGAAAGAATGCTCGGCGGCGCTTTCTAATGACATCGAATTCCAGCTAGTGATCGGCGAGGAAACCGGCGGGCTCGGAACCATCTTTGCCCTGTCCGACCGACCTCGACCAGGAGCGGCAATCGTCCTCGAGCCTAGTCAGGGTAGAATCGTCACGGCCGGCGCCGGATCCGTCCAATTCACGGTCCGGGCATCAGGAAAGGCGGCGCATGGCTGCGCCCCTTGGGAAGGCAGGAGCGCGCTCGCTATGCTCCTTAAATGCCTCGGGCGGCTCGAGGCGTACGCCGCGCGTCGCAATGCTTCCCTCTCGCATCCGCTCTTCGCCGCATTTCCTCAACAGGCCCCGCTCAACA
Source organism: Mesorhizobium sp. WSM4976 (assembly GCF_029625685.1). Classification (NCBI taxonomy): domain Bacteria; kingdom Pseudomonadati; phylum Pseudomonadota; class Alphaproteobacteria; order Hyphomicrobiales; family Phyllobacteriaceae; genus Mesorhizobium; species Mesorhizobium sp. WSM4976. The sequence continues at coordinate 8,040 of NZ_JARTVT010000043.1, read as the reverse complement.
TCGGGACGTTCTCCGCGGGAGAGTGGCGCGCCACCGTGCCGGAGAGCGGCCAGTTTTCCGGCCGGATGGGGATCCTTCCAGGAGAAGAGATCACCAGCATACGGCGGGAGATCGAGGAAGAGGTAGCGCGATGCAGGAGCGATCTGAAGGTCGAGGCGCATGAACTATCGATCGACTGGCCCAATGTCGGTTTCCCTGCCTGGGCGACGCCGCATGACGCGGAACTGATCGAGGCCTTGCAATCAGCGGCCCGCACCTTGGATAGCCCAGGAGAGCCCTGCGGCGTAATGTTCGGAAGCGACGCGGGTCACTTTGCGAGTCTGGGCATTCCCGTCGCCATCTACGGTCCCGGCGAGATCGCCAAGGCGCATATGGTCGACGAGCATGTGCCGGAGCGAGCGGTGGTGGATGCCAGCAAGACGCTGGCGATAGCGCTCGCTCGGCTGGCTACCCGGCAAGCTTAGTTAGTCCTGAAAATCGGCGGGGGAGTTCGCATCGCAAATTCTCAAATTCCGGTTGGCTCTGGGGTTCAAGACCGTCCGGGGCGACCGATCTGGCCGCAATCTGCGTTTGTTGCAACTTAAAATAATCATGACGGCATGACGTTTTCACTGCGATACACCACTTCTCGAAATGGCTAAGCGGGATTGTTCGACGCGCCGTTCTAAGCCTCTTATGCGGCACAAGGTCGAAGGTGACGCGCTTGAATAACGAAAGCTCAGTGCGATGATGCGAGGATCGCTCAGGAGGACCGCGTTCTTTGCGCTGGCGGCAGTAATGTTCTGGGCCACCTGGCTGGCTTTCGCCCTTATTGCAGCACCGGCACCACCGTTTTTTGTCTTATCGGTTGGGGCCTTGGTCGGGTTCCTTACCTCAGGAACGATTTTCGCTCTGCGTGGCAGGTCGAGAGAATTCTTCGGAACGCCAGTCAAAACGCAGCTCACCGTTGCAGCTAGTCTCATGGGCACGAATGGCTTCTTTCTGTTTGCTACCGCGGATTGGCGCCGCCGAGGCAAATGTCATCGCATTTCTGTGGTCCATCCTTCTTATCTTGATCCTGTCTCGGCACGGCGACGAGCGCCTGACCAACATCCAAAGGCTAGGTATTGTAATCGGTTTTGCCGGGGCAGTGTTGGCCATCGGCCCGACCTTCGGCAACGGTTTTGATCCCGGGGGTACTTTCCTGGCCTTCCTGGGAGGGTTGAGCTTTGCCATCTATTCCGCGACCCGCCTTCACGGCGAGGAGTTGCATGATGTCGTAGGACCGTCGTTGGGCATCCTAGCACTGGCCGCCAGTGGGCTGCTCTTGCTAATCGAAACGCGAAGCTCCCTGGAATGGGTTCAGTGGCTAGCAATTGTCGGCATTGGCGTTTTGTCACTAAATCTTTCCAACAGTTTTTGGGACAAGGCAATCCGCACCGGCCATACGGCCACCATATCCTCAATTGCTTATTTTACACCGTTGGTTTCCCTGCTGCTCCTAGCCGCCCTTGGTATTGGCACTGTCACAGTTGCTGCGGCAGCGGGTGGAGTATTGGTAGTTTCGGGGGCATTAATCGCCTCTTTCCCGACCCTTGCAAGTCGGGAATGAGGTCGCAATGGCTTCATCATGCGCTGTGCCTCGGGATTGAGGGCCTGGACTATAGGCAAACCTCGCCTACCGAATCATGGAACCATTCGATGGGGAGAAAATTCCCTCTGCAATGCCGTCGACTTGAAGCCGAGCCTGCAGCCGACGCTGCGCTTGATAGGCCGAAGTTCCTGCTCGATCGGGTTGTTGAGATTGGCTTCAGTGACCGTGGCGATCTTCAGCGTAAGCGCCCGGTGATGCTTTACTAATTACCCACAAGTTCGGTGGCCTCAAGCCGAGCCCGATATCGGTCAGGCCCGTCAGCCATGGCAATGTTGCAGGGCGGCGGGTCGCGCGTGCGGTTGAGATAGCCGCCGAGCCTGGCGATTTTGTTGGTGTAGAACGCCAAGCCTCGCGGTGATCCCTGATTTGACCGCGAGTCGGGTATGAGCCAGTCAAGGATTTGACCTCGAGTGACGTGAGCGCCAATTCGGGCGGCGGTTCGGGCGCAGCGCGGCTGCTAATGGAGACCCAGAAGACGCGCCAGCTGAGGATGCAGAACACGGCCAACAGATTTGCCAACCGTTCCGCCGTGGCGCGTTTGACCTCTTGGGCTCGACATCCCGACTTCATGATCTTGTGGAAGACTTCGATCTTCCAGCGCAGGGCATACCAAGAGAGCTTTTCGATCTCCTGCTCGGCGTAGCGAACCGTCAGGTTTGTGACCAACCGCCAATCCACTCGATCCTCGCGTTCACGGGCCGACAGAGACAAAGGAGAGCTATCGCTGGTTGGAACACTCCGACGCTGAAAGGCGAGGGCGCTGTGTCCATATCGGCGATGGAGAGAGCGACATTACGAGCTCTTCTGCTTCGCCTCGGAGCTCAGCACGAGCTTCCTGGTGCGCGTTCAGACCGATCGCCTCGCTGGCGCCCGCGACCGCGCGGTCGCGGCGGTGATGGTCAACGAGCCGCCCTGTGCTGCTCATGTGGTTGAGATTCGCGACGACAAAGGCGACGCCGTCACGGTGGCTTTGGATGCCAAGTTCTACACCCTGCCCCCAATTGGCAAGCAAAAGCGATATTCCCGCTCACACCGGGTCGGGCCGATCTTGCGCATGAGTGCGGCCGTGCCCCTGAACTTGTCGCGGGTCCAGAACTTCACCGCCGTCAGCCCGCGGGGAACACCTTGCGCCGTTACCTCCAGGCTCGAATGCATCAGGTTGCCACACGGTGTTTAGGCGTGGCCGCTCGCTTTGCCCTTGTCGCCGCCGATGACCTTGGTGATGTCGATCGCCTCGGTTTTCACCCGTTGATACGCAAACCCGGTCGTGTCTTGCAGAACCAGGATCGGCCCCTAGGTGCCCGCCACGCGATCGCTTGCCTCGTGGCCGTCCCACATGTGTCGCGCGCTTCTGTCGCGTCAGACCTCTCTCAGATATCATCAAGCTGGGTAACAAGCCGTTCGCCAGGACACCGCCCCCCGGCTCATCCGCGCTTGCTTTCGCTTGGCGCTGTTCAGCGGACCTTCAACGCGATGCCCCTCATACTGGTTGGCTGACCGTGTTGCGCAATCAATAGTCAAACCGCCGAACATGGACGGCTTCAAGAGACTTTTCCCGGGGGGATTCGACGTTCATCGTTACTGATTGACCGGGGCGTGCGCTACCCAGAATGAATGCTGAAACCACCCATTCGGGCGTTCCCTCAGAGGCGAAAAAATGTCACTCAAAGGTGCCGCTTGCGAGGGGAGGACAAGATATCACTTGCGGGGGGTAGAACGCAGAACTATCTAATAAACCAGTGAATAAGATAAATATAACATAAGTATTCGTACAATCACGCAGGCGCCCACATGAATTTACTCCAGGAACGCTCCCATCGCTCACATGAAGAACAGGGCGACGCCTTGGAAGAAAGCCGACCAATTAGTTTCCGAGAGGATGCGAGAAGCCTCCTTTTTCGGCTGTTGCTGTATGTCGTTAATGAGCGGGAGCCTGGTATAGCAGAGGTGCTTAACGGGCTGGCCGATCTCGACAAGCTCGCCAAGGAGCGGCGGATTGCCGCCTTGCAGGCTACTGGAATCTGGTTTCAACTACTGGCTATCGCCCGCGAACTCACCGCCATGCGGTCACGTCGCGAGCTTGAACAGGCTGGCGGCCCCGACGAGGTTGTCGGATCATTTTCCAATGTCATTGGCCAGATAGCCGCGCGCGGCTACCCGGCAGAAACGGTACAGGAGGTCCTGGACGGTCTTTGCGTCGGTCCGACGATGACGGCGCATCCCACCGAAGCGAAGCGCGTCACGGTGCTCGAAATCCACCGCCGCATCTATCGCAAGCTGACAGAGCTGGAACAGCAAAGATGGGCACCGCGCGAGCGCGACCTGCTGATCCGCGATCTCAAGAGCGAGATCGAGATACTGTGGATGACCGGTGAGCTGCGGCTAGAAAGGCCGTCTGTCGAGCGCGAGATCGCTTGGGGGTTGCATTTCTTTCGGGAAGTGATCTTCGAGGCTACGCCACAGCTTTACGAGGCGCTGGAAAGCGCATTGCGGCGCCACTATCCACAGCATGATCTCAGGGCGCCGTCGTTCATGCGCTACGGTTCATGGATCGGTGGTGATCGTGACGGCAATCCTTATGTGACGGCGAAGACCACCGCATTTGCCCTATCTGAATGCCGCAATGCCGCGATCGAGTGGTATCTGGGACAGGTCCGGCGTCTGGTCACGGTGCTGAGCGCGAGCTCAAACGTCGTGGATTTCCCGGAGATTTTTCGACCTCCGCTAGCTATCGCACTTGAACGGAGCGGCGAGGGGCAAGAGCTCGCAGCGAGGAACTCCGACGAGCCGCTTCGGCAGTTCGCTGCCGCCATGCTGCGCCGGCTCGAGGCGCTGCGCGGTCAAGGGAGCGGCGTTGCCTACCCGAACGAGGAGGCCTTCAGAAAGGATCTGCTTTCGCTGTCGAAAGTGCTCGATCAGATCGGCGGTACCTTAATCGTCAAACGGTTCGTTCAGCCACTTCTGCAGCAGCTAGATAGCTTTGGCTTCCACACTGTCTCGCTCGATATTCGCCAGAACTCGACGGTGGTGAACCGGGTTTTGGCCGAACTATTTGCTGCGGCCAGCCCAAGGCGATCGACTGCGCTCCGCCCGGGCACTCCGCAATGGTCGGTGCGCATCCGCCAAGGTCTTCTTACGGGCGAGAGACTCAAGATAAAGCGTGACCGGCTTTCCGAGGAAGCCCGCGAACTACTTGAGCTGTTCGACGTCATTCGCGATGCCGCTGCGGACACCGGCAGCACCTCGATCGGGGCATTCGTCCTATCAATGACGCAGTCGCCCGAGGACATCCTAGCCGTCTATTTAATCGCTCAGTATTGCGGTCTGGCAACCGCGCTCGACGGCTCGGGCACGATCAGGCTCAAAGTCGTACCGCTTTTCGAGACGATAGGCGACTTGCGGGCCGCTCCCGAGATCATTGACCAATTGCTCGGTACGTCGATCGTTCGTCGCTCTATACGCGATTTTGGCAACCACCAGGAAATCATGCTCGGCTATTCGGATTCCAACAAGGATGGCGGGTTCCTCGCTTCCAACTGGGAACTGAGCAAGGCGCAGAAGCGACTCACCCGGACGGGCCAGAAAAACAAGATCAAGATCAGCTTCTTTCATGGCCGCGGTGGATCGGTCAGCCGCGGCGGCGCGCCGACCGGTAGGGCGATCGCCGCACAGCCGGCGCAAACGGTCGGCGGCGTCATGCGCGTCACCGAGCAGGGCGAGGTAGTGTCGTCCAAATTCGCCAATCGCGGGACGGGCCTCTATCAACTCGAGATCTTGGCGGCCAGCGTGCTTGCCCATAGCATCAAGTCGTCCGACGAGGTCGAACTGAAGGACAATCCGGAGTTCGAAGAGGCACTCGAGGCGCTGACCGGCATGTCCCAAGCGTCCTATGCCAGCCTCATCAACGAGCCCGGCTTCATTGACTACTTCAACCAGGCAAGCCCGGTCGAGGAACTTGCACTTCTGAAAATCGGATCGCGGCCGGCGCGCCGGTTCGGCGCCAGCAGCATCACCGATCTTCGTGCTATCCCATGGGTCTTCGCCTGGAGCCAGAACCGTCATCTGCTGACCGGATGGTATGGGATAGGCAGCGCGCTCAATTCCTTTGTTGCGGTGCGCGGCGATCATGGGGTCGAGTTGCTCAAGCAGATGTTCGAACGCTCGCGCTTCTTCCGTCTCATTGTCGATGAGGTCGACAAGACGCTTTACCAGACCGACATGGAAATCGGTCGGCTCTACGCGGGGCTTGTCAGCGAACCCGAAATCGGCGAGCGCATCCACACGAAGATCACCGCCGAGTATGAGCTGACGTGCAGGATGATCCGGGAGATGACCGGGCGAGCCGATCTGTCGATTCGCTTTCCCGCGTTCAAGCGTCACTTCGACCGTGTTCGCCCGCAGATGGACGATATTCACCGTCTTCAGGTCAAGCTTCTGGATGAGGTCCGATCGCAAGAAGTTGCGGCACCAAGTCCGAAGCGAGCAATCAATGCGCTTCTAATGTCGATCAACTGCATATCCACCGGCCTTGGCTGGACCGGCTAGGGATTAGGGACGGCGCTGTCTCGCCCCCAAAGGAGGATTCTCATGAACATTCCCGCAAGACCAGGCATTGGCACCCTAGGCGAGTTCTTCCAAGCATCCGCGGCCGAGACCGATCCGGCCGTCAGTGCGGCAATGGATCGCGAGTTGCACAGGCAGCGCGACGAGATTCGAACTGATCGCTTCGGAAAAATATCGTCTCGAAGGCCGTGCTTGAGGCGCAAGGCTCGGCACTGATAAACAAATATGCCGAGGGCTATCCCGGCTGGCGCTACTACAGCGGTGACAGTATGTCGACAAGGTCGAAGACCTGACACGCGATCGCGCAGGCCTTCCTGGGGTGGGCTCCGCCGGCATGCCTGCAATCCGTTGGGCAGGCCTAACACATAAACAAAATCCCACGGACGCGGCCTCACGATTGTGAAGGCGCTCATCGCGTGGTGATCGGTGGAGACCATCGTTTATGGAAAACATTTATGAGTGCTCATGCGGCCTTGCTGGTCGCGACCCTTGCGAAGCATCGCAATTTCTACCTCCGCTTCACCATGGACACGCGCCAATCGGGTTGCACCTAGCATTTCAAGACGCCCTGGAGTGTTACGAGGAATGGGCGGACAACGCGGAAGAACCGAGGATCCAGCTCGATGGGCGGCATGTGACGATCAGTTCCATTTTCTTTCGGATGACAGATTGTACGGACCTCTTGCCCAGGCGAACGCTCATAACGCTTTTCGCCATCGTGCGGGCAGCTGACCGAGCGTTTCTTGAATGTGGCTCCCCGACATTTGGGGATGGTGGCAGGCTGCTGGTTGCACTCTGTCGCAAACGCCGTGGGGTCATCGCCGCGACATAGGCATCACCCGACAACCGAGGTCATCAGCAGCGCGCCGGCTGCCGTGCGGTCGGGGATACAGCGCGGCGTGATTGAGGTTGTGCTGTTCGACGGCGCGCGGGTGCGGGTGGACGCCGAGGTCAGCAAGGCGGCGCTGCGGCGGATGCTGTCGGCTCTGAAGGTGGCGGCCTTGATCGCACCCAGGCTGGAGTGTGGGTCTATCTAGCGATACATTAGTGCGATTGGGATGGACGGCTTGGCCGCCAAGGTCCAGAGCGTGCTGGCGCAGTTCGTGGCAGGCCGTTTTCAGCTGAGACTGACCCAACTGGCCCTGGCCGTCGAAGGAATCGGCGGCGGACCGTCGCACCAGAACCGGTCATGCGACCTCAAGCCGTCTGCATAAGTTCCTGACTGGAAGGATTTGCGCCGGTCCCGCCGCGCTTCCACACCCTGATCCAGACCGTAAGTCGTACAGTTTCAATCCGGAGGCCCATCACGCCGATCTGTCGCGCCGACGACGATCCGGCCAATCGGCACCGACGAACTTCTCCTCTGTAACCGGCGCGCCCGATCCGACGCCAGTACTGGCCGGCTAACGGTGGGCGCGATCACTCCGGTCTACACCGTCCGACTCGCCGCCGAAACGCCAGGTGAGGACGCCAAGCTGAGGCCGGGATCGGACATGCCTGCACAGAGCCCGTCCCACCGGGTAGGTCCAGGCTATCCGGTTAATCTTTTATGGCCCCCCGAAGCGGTTTTTTTTTCAATGCCAAGCGGTGACATTTTCTATCCTGACAGGTGTTGTTCTGGCCAGTAAGTGAAAACAATCTTGCAAAATGGCAGGGACGCAATCGGGGTCTCGGCCAAGCCTAACTTGAGGAGAAGCAGTCATGGCCGGTTACACCCATCTCTTCGTTCCGGGACCCACCAATGTGCCGGAAGTTGTTCGCCAAGCAATGAACCTGCCGATGGAAGATATGCGCGCCTCTTCCTTCCCTAACCTGACGCTGCCGCTGTTCGAGGATATCAAGCG
>NZ_JARTVT010000042.1:0-36867 GCF_029625685.1 Mesorhizobium sp. WSM4976 | reverse complement strand
CTCAACCGCGCAGCTTCAGGAATCGCTGCAGTCGCTACTTCATGATCTTGACGGCTTCGGCGATTTTTTTCCCGCCGTGCGAACTCGGCGCGAACTTCGTGCAACCGAAAACGGCGGCATGTGTTATTGATATCCGTTCGGGCAATCCGCCGAAACCCACAGTGGCTACCAAGCGGATTGCATAAGAACAAGACGGCTGGAGGTCGGGCGGGACGGCTCCGAAGCGAAGAAAGGAAATCCCATGAAGGAATTTCAGTGCGGATCGCTGGTTCCCGGCTGTGACTGGCACACGCGCGCCGACGAAGAAGCCGAGGTGATGCGCCGCGCCGTCGAGCATATGCGCGAAACGCATGGCGAGACCATCATCCGTGAGACGATGATCGAGGCGATCCGCTCGCGCATCCAGAAGGCCCGCGACGCGGCCTGAGCGGCCGGATCAAGCCTCAACGTAGCAAGCCGACAGACGAGACGGGCAAGACGGTTTCCGTCCCGTCCCGCTGTTTGCCGTCGATCCCTACGATCGCCGGCCCATGCAATATCGTGCGTAATTCGAGAGAATTCTTATATTCGTAACAGCATAGATAACCTCGCGGTAACGGTGCGCGTGCGATTCTGCGGCGCATTATCCGGCTAGAGGAGGCGCCCGACGCCCCCTTTGTCATCAAGGCGATGCCGGAATGGTGGGCGAGGTGTTTTCCCGCGTGCGCGAACGGTCCAAAATCCCAGGCGGTCTTTGCATGGCGGCGCTCCTCTTGTGCGCCCTCCTCTTTGCGTCCGCGGCTCCCGCCCAGGAATGGACCACCTCGCTCGTCGATATCCATCAGGGTTCTCCGCTCAGCGACAAGGCCAGGGGCCTCGGCGCTGGCGGCTATGAATTGCAGAGCGGAAGCTGGGTCTCCTTCAGCCGTTGGTATCACGCGAGTTGGGTCGACATGCATGTCGACTTCCTCACTCAGATCACGCCCGATACGGGCTTTCTCTGGGGGTTCGGCACCGGCGAGCAAGCCGATAAATATCGTATCGAGCCCAGCCTCAAGCTCGGATTTCTCACTCAGACCCATCCGAATCCCAACAGCACGCTGTCCCTGTCGCTCACCACCGTCATCGGCGGCAACCTGACGGAAAAGCCTTGCGAGGCCGACTACGGCGAGTTCGGAACCTACAGCGTCAATTGCCGGCTGGCGGCGGGCGAGACCGCGCCTGAGCAAACGCTGAAGTATCTGGTCAGCGCCAAGCCGGAGACCATGCATCTCTGGCTGAACTACCGTCTCACCTTCTGATCGGAGGGGCTGGCAAATGAAGTCATCTTGTCCCGAAACTCACAATCGCACGTCCTGAATCTGTTTGACTGGAGAATCAACATGTCGGCTAAGTTCCTGAAGTTCGGTCTCGCCGCCGCCTTGGCTATTCTTTCGGCGCCGATGGCATCGGCGCAGGAAGCTCTCAGCCCGGACGAAATGGCTGCGCTCTGCCATGGCGGCGGGCCCATCTGCGTGAGCGCCACGATCCCGGTCGCGCGGACGACGCAGACCGTACAGAGTTGGATGAGCCCCGACGTCGGCGCCGCGTGGGCCGCCGGCTACAAGGGCAAGGGCGTCACCATCACCATCGTCGACGACTTCAGCAGCACATCACGCTTTTCCGGCAATTTCGGCATAGGCGTGCAGACACAGCGGCACGGTGAATGGACGCGCGAGGAGGCAAGCATGATCGCCCCCTCGGCAACCATCCGCTCCAAGGATTTCTCGACGGGTTCGGCCGTCTCGCTGGCCGGCGGGCGTAACGTTCTCAACCTCAGCTACGGGATGTACACCACCGCGGGCTACGGCGTGAACCAGATCTGGTGGGCTCCGGAAGAGGCGTCGATCATCAACTATGCGACCAAGGGAACGGCCGTAGTCTCGAAGGCGGCCGGCAATGACTCGGTCGCCGTCGGCGGCGTCACAGGTGGTCAGCAGGACTATCTCGACCTTGCCTTGATCGGCAAGCCGACGGCGATCTTCGCCGGCGCGCTGTCGACAAACGGCACCACGGCGAACAAGGCGCAGCTTGCCTGGTATTCCAACTACGCCGGCTCCAACCCGCTTGTGCAGAGCCATTTCCTCGTGGTCGGCGTCGAAGGCGACAAGACGGGCCTCTACGGAACTTCGTTCGCCGCGCCGATCATCTCGGGCTACGCCGCGATCATCGGCAGCAAGTTCACGAAAGCGACGCCGGCTCAGATCACCAATGACCTGCTCAACACGGCCCGCACCGATACGCTGGTGAACTACGATCCATCCATCTATGGCAAGGGCGAGGCAAGTCTCTCGCGGGCGCTGGCTCCTGTGGCGATACACTGACAGGCGCGCCGGTAGCCCGGCGGACTAAGGCTCCAGGGCCTGCGCGGCGCGTTCCATGAGCGCGCCGCGTTCCAGCGTGAAGCCCGAACCGACCCATTCCCTTTCGAGGTTCTTCAGCGTCGCGCCGAGCTTCGGCCCCGGTGACGCGCCAAGGCCTGTCAAGTCGGCGCCTTTGATCGGAAACACCGGCTTTGACCACTTCAGCGTGAAGTTGAGCAGGCGTGAAAGGCCGCCGGCCTCCATCATCGCCTGATTGTCCTCGAAGGCACGCGTCCGCGCAGCTGCAAGCGCCAGCCGAATACGATCGAGATAGCCGCCGCGGTCGCCGTAGTAGAGTTTCTTGGCCAGTTCGGTCTCGGTCGTCTTCGCGTCCGGGGCGATGGTCAGCGCCCAATGCCGCAGGCGAGCGGCCTCGTCATTCGAAAGCCGCAGCCGCTCGCCAAGCGTCTTCATACGCGCGGCATCGGGCGGGACGATTGCCTCGAGCCGCAGTATCGGATCGGCGGTCCATCCGAGATCCTTCCCGGTCCTGGCCAGGCCGTGGATGGCATCGATGCCCCATTTCTCGCTTTCCGGCAGCACGGCGGACAGCACGCCGGCCTGGCGCATCCAGAGCAGGGCGCGCGAGGGGTCCGGAGCCGACAGCAGCTTCTTCAGTTCGGACCAGACGCGTTCGGCCGAAAGCTGGGCAAGCCCCTCCTTCAGCCTGGCACAGGCCTTCAAGCCTTCGGCATCGGGCCGGCCGTCGCCATACCAGGCGAAGAAACGGAAAAAGCGCAGGATGCGCAGATAATCCTCGCGGATGCGCGCCTCCGCGTCGCCGATGAAACGCAGCCGCCGCGCCTCTATATCGGCAATGCCGCCGACAAGATCGACGACGGTGCCGTCGGCTTCGGCATAGAGCGCGTTGATGGTGAAGTCGCGCCGCTCGGCGTCAAGCTTCCAGTCACGCCCGAACGTCACTTTCGCCCGTCGGCCGTCGGTCTCGATGTCAGCGCGCAGAGTGGTGACTTCATAGGGCTTGCCGCCCGCGATCACGGTGACGGTGCCGTGTTCGATCCCGGTCGGCACCGTCTTGAAGCCGGACGCCTCCGCGCGTCGGATGGTCTCTTCGGGCAGTGTCGTCGCGGCGATGTCGATGTCGGCCACGGGTTGGCCAAGCAGCGCATTACGCACTGCGCCGCCGGCGACTCGCGCTTCCTCGCCGCCCTGCTTCAGCGCGGCAAGCAATTGCTGCAGGGGCTTGTCGCCAAGCCAACGAGCCTGGCCCGAGAGGGATACCTCGACGCTCACGCATAAAGCCTTTCATACAGCGTGCGGATGATGCCGGCGGTGACGCCCCAGATTCGCTGGTCGCCATAGGGCATATCGTAAAAGAACCATTCGAGATCGTTCCACATGCGGCTGTCGCGCGTGTGGTTGGCCGGGTCCATCAGGAAACTCAGGGGAACCTCGAAGGCAGCGTCGACTTCGTCGGCATTGAGCGTCAGCGAGAAGCCGGGCCGCACCACCGAAAGCACCGGCACGATGCGGTAGCCGCTGCCCGACACATAATCCGGCATGCGGCCGATGATCTCGATATGGTCGCGATCGAGGCCGATCTCCTCGAAGCTCTCCCGCAGCGCGGTTGCCTCGGGGCCGGGGTCGGTCGGATCGATCGTTCCGCCTGGAAAGGCCACCTGGCCGGAATGGCTGCGCAGCTTCTCGGCGCGCTTGGTGAGCAGCACCATGGCGCCCTCGGCGCGGTCGACGACCGGGATGAGCACGGCCGCGTCCCGCAGCGGCTTGACGTGCTGGAGCCTGGGGTGATCCGGATTGAAGCGATGATCGCCGAAATCCTCGCCAGGGGTGGTCGCGGCCTGCGCGGCGACCCGCACCCGGAAATCCGCGATCGAAAACGGGACCCGCGTCACCTGGTCCATCATGCGCTTAGCCGTTTCAGTTTCTCGGCCGGCATGATCGGATAGACCTCGCCCCCCGAGCGGACCGCGAACATCGCCTTGCCGTCGATGTTGATCTCCTCGCCATGCGCGACCAGTTCGTACATCACCGCGCGCGCCACCAGCGCCTCCAACCGTCCGCGCACCAGCACGTAGGGTTTCAGCCCGCCGGTTGCGTCCTCATCGACGAAGCGCAGCGGATGGCCAGGCCCGGCGGTCACCACATCGCCGACATTGGTGCGGAAAGTGATGACTTGCTCGTCGCCGTTCCCGGACACATTCATTTCGACGGCGATAAAAGGCGCGTCGACGACGCGGATCCCGACCCGTTCGACCGGCGTCACGAGATACGTCTTGCCGTCGGCATCCTTGCGCAGCACGCTGGAAAAGAGCTGCACCAAGGGCATGCGACCGATCGGTGTGCCGAGATAGAACCAGGTGCCGTCCGCCTTGATTTCCATGTCGAGGTCGCCGCAGAAGTCCGGATTCCAGCGCTCGACCGGCGCCGGCCCCTTGCCCGCGCGGGCGGCGCGCGAAACCAGCGCCTCAAGTCCGCGCGCCTCGGTAGCACTCGTCAAGCTCTGCCTGTCCGGGCTCTGTTCACGATGTTCGCTGCGTTCGGCCATGGTCACGAAATAGTCACTGTTGTCCCGATTGTCAGCCTTGTCCGCCCAAGTCTGTGATTTAAGTTCATTCACAGGCGCCGGGCGAAGCCGAATCGCGGCATTCTGCGACATTGAGAATGCGGGCCGGTGTCTCCAACCACAAGGATCGAGCGGCATGAGCGTGATGATCAAGGAAAGCCCGATCAGCGAGAAAGCGATGATCGAGCAAGCCGAAAAGGCGCTGGCCGACATCTCCAGGGTCCGCGATGCTGTCGGCCGGGTGATCTTCGGCCAGGAAGCGGTCGTCGAGCGCACATTGGTGGCGCTGCTGGCGGGCGGCCATGCGCTGCTGGTCGGCGTGCCGGGACTCGCCAAGACCAAGCTGGTCGAAACGCTGGGCATCGTGCTCGGCCTCGATTCGCGCCGCGTCCAGTTCACCCCCGACCTGATGCCTTCGGACATCCTCGGCTCCGAGGTGATGGAACAGGACGAGTTCGGCAAGCGCTCCTTCCGCTTCATTTCCGGGCCGATCTTCACGCAATTGCTGATGGCGGACGAGATCAACCGGGCCTCGCCGCGCACGCAGTCCGCGCTGCTGCAGGCTATGCAGGAATATCACGTCACCATTGCCGGCGCTCGCTACGACCTGCCCTCGCCCTTCCATGTGCTGGCGACGCAAAATCCGCTGGAACAGGAAGGCACCTACCCGCTGCCCGAAGCCCAGCTCGACCGCTTCCTGATGCAGGTCGACATCCTTTATCCGGACGTCGATGCGGAGCGTCGCATCCTGCTCGAAACGACCGGTATCGACGAAGCCAAGGCCGACAAGGTGCTGCAGCCGGCGAGACTGAAGGAAATCCAGACGCTGATCCGCCGCATGCCGGTGCCGGAAAGCGTCGTCGAGGCGATCCTCAAGCTGGTGCGTTCGGCCAGGCCCGGACAGGGCAATGCCGACACGGACAAGCATGTCGCCTGGGGGCCGGGACCCCGCGCCAGTCAGGCGCTGACCCTGTGCGCCCGCGCCCGCGCCCTATATGATGGGAGGTTGGCGCCGTCGGTGGACGACATCCGTGCCTTGGCGGAGCCGGTGTTGCAGCATCGCATGGCACTGACTTTCGCCGCCCGCGCAGAAGGCACTTCGGTGCGCGACGTGGTGGCGAAGCTGGCAAAAGGCATCTAATGGGTCAAATAGGCGAGGTCCAGGCACCGGTTGCGACGCGCGACGCGCTCGCCCGTGGCCGGTTGCGGGCTTCACTGGTGCCGGACCTGCTGGTCGAGGCGCGGCGCATCGTCAACACGGTGATCGCCGGCTGGCACGGCCGCCGCAAACGCGGAATCGGCGAGAATTTCTGGCAATTCCGGCCCTATGTCGAAGGCGATTCCTCGCGCATCGACTGGCGCCGCTCGGCCAGAGACGACCATACTTATGTGCGCGACCGCGAATGGGAAGCCGCGCACACCGTCTGGCTCTGGGCCGATCCCTCGCCTTCCATGCTCTACAAATCCACCGGCGCGGGCGTTTCCAAAGAATCGCGCGCGCTGGTGCTGGCGCTCGCCTTGGCCGAGCTTTTGTCGCGCAGTGGCGAGCGCATCGCCTGGCCGGGCCTGACCGACCCGTTCACCGCCCGCAACGGCGCCGAGCGCATCGCTGCCCAGTTGAGCCACGCCGCCGCGCAGCCTGCCAAACCCGACCTGTCGGCCATCCGCCGCTTCTGCGACATCGTGCTCGTCAGCGATTTCCTCGACCCGGTCGAGGAAACCATGACCTGGCTCGAGGTGCTCGCTCGCCACGGCGTGCGCGCGCATCTTATCGAGGTCGCCGACCCGGCCGAGGAAACCTTCCCCTATGCCGGCCGCACCGAGTTCGCCGATCCGGAGACTGGCGACAAGCTGACCGCCGGCCGCGCCGAGATGCTGGCCGAGGAATACCGCCTGCTTTACCGGGTCCGCCGCGAGGAGCTGGCTGCATGGTGCAAGCGTCTCGGCTGGAGCTTTACGGTCAACCACACGGACCGTCTCGCTTCCGAAGCGCTGGTGCGCGTCCACATGGCAATGACCGCCGACGGCAGTCATGCAGGGCTGACCGATAAAGGTCATGCCCCGCAGGCCACTGGAAAGGCCGTCGCATGAGCTGGCTGCCGCTTTCCTTCGGGGCGCCCATGGTGCTGTGGGGCCTTCTGGCGCTGCCGGTGATCTGGTGGCTGCTCAGGCTCACCCCGCCCAAGCCGCAGACCGAAGTTTTTCCGCCGCTCAAGATCCTGGCCCGCGTCCTCAGACGCGAGGAGACCCCGCAGCAAAGCCCGTGGTGGCTGACGCTGCTTCGGCTGCTCATGGCCGCGCTTGTGGTGATGGCGCTGGCCGAGCCGGTCTTCAATCCGCGCGAAAAGCTGCCGGCGGAAGGTTCCGCCCTGGCGCTTGTCATCGATAACAGCTGGGCAAGCGCCGCCGACTGGGGCAAGCGCGTCGCCACCGCCGAGCGGCTGATCGCCGACGCCGGATCGAACGGCGTGCCGATCGTCATCGCCTTCACCGCCGAAAAGCCCAACGCCGAGATCGGCCCCTTCGATGCCTCGGCCGCGCTCGACCATCTGCGCGCCGCCAAGCCACGACCGATCCCGACCGACAGGCCCGCGGTTTATGCCCGCGTCGCCGCCGCGCTGGAGCGCCTGCCCGGCGCCAGCGTTGCGGTGCTCGCCGATGGGCTTGCCGCCAAAGGCGACGAGGCGGCGTTCAACACGCTGCTCGACAGGAACGCGAAGCGGCTGGTCTGGGCAACGTCCGACCGGCCCTCGGTGACTGGCCTGATCAGCGCCGAGAACCAGGTCGACGGTTTCGCTTTGACCGCCATTCGCGCGCCGGGCAATCCGGCGCCGGCGCAGGTCACCGCGGGCGCCTTTGACGACAAGGGCCGCCGCATCGCCGATGCGACGCTGACCTTCTCGCCCGGCGAAGCCGCCGCCACGGCGACGATGGCGGTTCCATTCGAGCTGCGCAACGATTTCGCCTCGATCGCGCTCGACGGCGAGCACCAGGCCGGCGCCGTGCGTGTGCTGGACGAGAGCTCCAAAAGACGTCGCGTCGGCCTTCTGTCGCAGGCCGAGGCCGACCAGGCGCAGCCGCTACTGTCGGCGCTCTACTATATCCGCCGCGCATTGCAGCCCTTTGCCGACCTGGTCGAACCCTCGAGCGCCGACCTCGCCGACGCCATTCCGCAGCTCCTCGACCAGAAGCCGGCGATGATCATCATGGCCGATGTCGGCACCATCCCGGAGCAGGTCAGGCAGCGTCTGGTGGAATGGGTCGACAAGGGCGGCACCCTGGTGCGTTTTGCCGGCCCGCGTCTTGCCGCGGCCGGCAATGACGATGACCTCCTGCCGGTCCGGCTTCGCAGCGGCGAGCGCGCGCTTGGCGGCGCGCTGTCCTGGACGACACCGCAGGCGGTCACCGAATTCCCGAAGAACGGTCCCTTCGCCGATCTTTCCCCACCCTCCGAGGTGACGGTCAGCCGGCAGGTTCTGGCCGAGCCGACGCCCGACATCGTCGAGCGCACCTGGGCCACGCTTGCCGACGGCACGCCGCTGGTGACGGGCATGAAAAAGGACAAGGGCACGCTGGTGCTCTTCCATGTCACGCCCGAGGCGACTTGGTCGAACCTGCCGATCTCCGGCACTTTCGTCGAGATGCTGCGGCGCGTCGTGCAGCTGTCGCGCAACCAGGGCGCGGCGATCGCCAATGCCGAATCCACCGCCGCTTCGCTGGCACCGTACCGCATGATCGGCGCCGACGGCATGCTCACACCCCCCTCGCCCGATGCCCGCCCGCTGGTGCCCGGCGCCGGTCCGATGCCGGTGACACTGGAAAATCCGCCCGGCCTTTACGGCTCCGAGACAGGTGTGTTCGCGCATAATCTCCTGGACGCGTCGAGCACCTTCGCGCCGCTGGTCCGCCCGCAGGTTTCGCTTCCGGTGACCGCCATCCCCTATGCATTCGACGAATCGGAAAACCTCAAGGGGCCGCTGGTCGTCGTCGCGCTGCTGTTGATGGCGCTCGACACCTTGGCCGTGTTCTGGATGGGCGGCCTGCTGGCGCGCCGGCCACGCCGCGCGGCCGTGGCTGCCACAGCCGCCGTTCTGGTCATTCTGGGCGGCCTCTTCGGCCACGCCGATCTCGCCCGCGCCGACGATTCGAAGCCGGGCGACGCTCAGGCGATCGACGACATTTCGAAGACCCGCATCGCCTATGTGATCACCGGCGAGCCCGGCGTCGATTCGATCAGCCGCGCCGGTCTTGAAGGCCTGACCCGTTTCCTGATCGAGAAAACCGCGCTCGAGCCCGGCCCGCCGGCCGGCGTCGACATCGCCAAGGACGAGCTGTCCTTCTTCCCGCTGATTTATTGGCCGATCGATGCGTCGGCGCCGATGCCCAGCCAGGCGGCGATCGCCCGCATCGATGCCTATATGCAGCAGGGCGGCACGGTTCTGTTCGATACGCGCGACCAGTTTTCCAACGGCATCGGCGCTGGCTCGGCAAGCCCTGCCACCGAGCGGTTGCGAGATATCCTCGCCAATCTCAACGTGCCGCCGTTGGAGCCGGTGCCTTCGGACCACGTGCTGACCAAATCCTTCTTCATCCTTCCGGAATTCCCCGGCCGCTTCAGCGGCAGCCCCCTGTGGGTCGAGGCCTCGCTCGACGCCAGCAACACCGAGAATCGCCCCGTGCGCACCGGCGACGGCGTCTCGCCGATCATGATCACCGCCAATGATTTCGCCGGCGCCTGGGCGGTCGACGAGAACGGCGATCCGATGCTGCCGACCGTGCCGCCGGACCCAATGCAGCGTGTCTATGCGCTGCGCGCCGGCGTCAACATCATGATGTACATGCTGACCGGCAACTACAAATCCGATCAGGTGCACGTGCCCGTTCTGCTCGAACGGCTGGGGCAGTAGCCCATGAACTGGTCAATCTCCTTCGAGCCGCTCGTCTCCTGGCCAGTCTTCGGCCTGCTGTTCGTGCCGTTGCTCTTGCTTGCGCTGGTCGGCCTGTGGTTCCGCCAGCGCGGCTCGGCGCTGCGCTTCATCGCGCTGCTCGCGCTTGCAGCGGCTTTGCTCAACCCCGTGTTCCTCTCGGAGGAGCGCGAGGCGCTGAAGAGCATCGTTGCGCTTATCGTCGACCGCAGCCAGAGCCAGGATATCGGCGACCGCACCAAGCAGACCGACGAGGCGCTGGCCGGGATGCAGGAACGTCTCGGCCGCTTCAAGCAATTCGATGTCCGCGTTGTCGAGGCCGGCAAGTCGGAGGCCGCCGACGAGCGCACCGAGACCAGGCTTTTCAGCGCGCTGGAAGGCGCCTTCCGCGACGTGCCGCCGTCGCGCATCGGCGGCGCGATCATGATCACCGACGGCGAGGTGCATGACGCACCCAGCGGAACGCCGGAATTCAACGCGCCGCTGCATGCGCTGATCACCGGCAGCGAGCATGAGAAGGACCGCCGTATACGCTTCGAGAACGCGCCACGCTTTGGTCTCGTAGGCAAGCCGCTCGATATGAGCTACCGAGTCATTTCGACGGAAGGCAATGGCGCCCCGGTGGATGTGCGGGTCTCGGTCAATGGCCAGCAGGTCTCGGTCGAGCACGCGACGGTCGGCCAGCCGATGAAGCTCTCGGTCACCATTCCCAACGCCGGCCGCAACATCGTCCAGCTCGGCATCGACCGCGAGCCCGGCGAGCTGACGGACGCCAACAACCGGGCGATCGCCCTGGTCGACGGCATCCGCGAGAACCTGCGCGTGCTGCTGGTCTCCGGCGAGCCGCATGCCGGCGAGCGCACCTGGCGCAACCTTTTGAAGTCGGACGCGTCGGTCGATCTCGTCCACTTCACCATTCTGCGCCCGCCGGAAAAGCAGGATGGCACGCCCATCAACGAGCTGTCGCTGATTGCTTTCCCGACGCGCGAGCTGTTCGTCGAGAAGATCAAGGATTTCGACCTGATCATCTTCGACCGCTACCAGCACCGCGACGTGCTGCCGATCCTCTATTACGACTACATCTCCGAATATGTCGAAAAGGGCGGCGCGCTGCTGATTGCCGCAGGCCCCGAATATGCCGGCGAGAACTCCATCGCTCGCACGCCGCTCAACGCCGCGCTGCCGGCCATGCCGACCGGCGAAGTGGTGGACAAGGCCTTCTATCCGCGCCTGACCGATCTCGGCCAGCGCCATCCGGTGACGCGTGGGCTCGACGGCTCGGCAAGCGAGCCGCCGCATTGGAGCCGCTGGTTCCGCACCATCGGCGTCAAGAATCCGGAAGGCGAAGTGGTGATGAAGGGCGCCGACGACCGCCCCCTGCTCCTGCTTGACCGCAAGGGCGAAGGCCGTGTCGGCATGCTGCTCTCCGACCAGGGCTGGCTGTGGGCGCGCGGCTTCGAGGGCGGCGGCCCGCATGTCCAGCTCTACCGGCGCATCGCCCATTGGCTCATGAAGGAGCCGGAACTGGAGGAGGAACGGCTGACCGCCGACGGCCGCGGCATGGTACTGGAGATCCGTCGCCAGACGATGAGCGACGATCCGGGTCCCGCCCAGGTGATCACGCCGTCTGGCAAGACGGTGACGGTGAAGCTCGAGAAAGCCGAGCCCGGCATATTCACTGGCAGCCTGCGGACCAGCGAGATCGGGCTTTACCAGATCGGCAATGGCGACTTGAACGCGCTTGCCCATGTCGGCCCGATCAACGCGCCGGAATTCTCCGACGTGATCTCGACCGAGGACAGGCTCAAGGCGCCGGCCGAGGCGACCGGCGGCAGCGTGCGGCGGCTGGCGCCATCATCCACGCTCGCCAATCTCGCCGGCGGCGTGACGCTGCCTTCGATCGTGCCAGTACGCTCCTCCGCGGCGGCCTCGGGCGACGACTGGATCGGCCTGCGCACCACCGACGACAGCACGCTCAAGGCCGTGTCGCGCGTGCCGCTGTTCGGCGGCTTCCTCGGGCTCGGGCTCTTGCTGCTCGCCATCGGCTCGATGTGGTACCGCGAGGGGCGGTGATCTTTTCCTTCTCCCCGTTTTGCGGGGAGAAGGTGCCCGAAGGCCGGATGAGGGTCGGCGCCCAAAAATCAGAATTCAGCGCTTGCCTTACCGCTCACCCTGCGCGGCCGGCAAGCCGGCCTCGCTGTCCCTCTCCCCGGAAACGGTGCGAGGGATAAAGCCCTACTCTTCCGGTTCGACGGTGAACAGCAGCGGATAGCCCTTGGCCTTGCCGGCGTCGGTCGCCCGTGTCGCCTTGGTTTCCGCGACATCCTTGGTGAACACCGCGACCACACACACGCCACGCGTATGCGCAGTGATCATGACGCGGTGCGCCTGATCCTCGCTAAGCTTGAATTCGCCCTTGAGCACGGTCACCACGAACTCGCGCGGCGTGAAATCGTCGTTGACCAGGATGACCTTGTAGAGCTTGGGCCGCTCTGTCTTCGGCTGAGTCTTGACGCGGGGTTTGATGACGGTTTCGGGCATCGGATCCAGCAGCAAGAGGAGTTTTGATCCTCGCTCTCATTTTGTCACGCAGGAAATCACACGTCCAATTGCGCGCACGGGTAACATGGAGATGGACAATCGATCGACTTTATGTGGGGAAGCGCTGCCGGTGGGTCAACGGCCCTGGCGCCTGACGGGGGGGCGCACCGCGGTGCCCGACTTGCCAGACCCGGCGTCGCCGTCCATGCCCGAGCCGCGTTCCAGGAAAGCGAAGAATATCCAGCAGATCAGGCCGATCAGCGTTATGCCGGTCAGCACGAGCAGAATCCAGGACTGCGCCGGCGTGATGTAGTCGAAGCTTGAAGAGATCAGCGGAGCGAACAGCTCTGGCTCGGTCCTGCCGCTGGCGGGATCCGGCACGGGGCTTGCGGTAAAGATGATCAGCGATCGCGCGGCCGCGGTGGCGATCAGGCCACCGAGTGTCAGCGAACGCATCAGGGACGAAAGCCGCTTCATCATGCGGATTGTCCTACAGCACCGGCATTGCAATCAGGTTAAGGATGACTCGGTGCGGCTGAAACCTGCCGGTTTCGGGCTCCTGCCGTAAAGAAGCCGCCCCGGCCGAAATCGGCTGGAGCGGCCTCCGTCAAAATGGTGCCAAGCTCTGGATCAGGGCTTCTTGGCAGCCGGCTTCGCAGCGGCGGGCTTGGCAGCCGGCGCCTTCTTCTTCGGAGCCGGGCACTTGTGCTTCTTGGTCGGCTTGCAGACCTTCTTGGTCGCTACCTTCTTCGGCGCAGGCTTGGCCGTCGCGTCAGCCGCCGGAGCGGTCGTGGTCGTCGTGGTGGACGCGGCCGGAGCAGCGGTCGTTGTGGCGGCGGCGTTGCCGAGAGCCGGCATCGAGAAGGCCAAGGCAACACCGAGGCCGAGAGCGGAGAGAAGGGACTTTTTCATGGCTTGCTTCCTTTTTTGTGCGGGTCGGGACTCGAGCATCACTGATCTGGGTCGACCGGTGTCACTCCAAGCAGCTTCAAAGCGTTTGCGAGCATCCGGATGCCCTGCGCCTGCTTCTTGTTGGCGCAGAACCGGTCTCCCTTTCTTTGCAGTGCTTTCGCCGCGGTGACCTGCGTTGCCGCGGCATGGGTTTCGAGGGCTTCGTCAACTTGACGGCTGAGATTGATGCAGCGCTCCGTCCGGGTGAGCGGCGGCGCGACCTTTGCGGAGGTAGAGGCACCGGCCGCTGCCGTGATGAGCGATATGCTGAGCAAAGCACCCGTCACGCTGATCCAGAACCTCTGCATTGGTCTTGCCCGTTACTCCGGAAACTTGCGTCGCAGCCATCACCTGACCGCCACGGCATCGGTTATGGCCTTTAAATTTTTCACCAGTTTTTCCCGACTGTAGAATTTTGTTTCTGGATTGTTTCTGGGGAAGCCGGGCTGGCGCCGGTCGCGGCCACTGGCCAAGATGTGGCCCGAATTCTATCGTGTGGGTGGTCGGCCAAGAGATTGCTTGGCCAACAGATGACAGGGTTCCAGTGAAATCCGACGCACACATACTGATCGTCGACGATGACAAGGGCATACGCGACCTGCTGCAGGAGTTCTTCCAGAAGCGCGGTCTGCACACCACGGTCGCCGGCGACGGCGCTGAGATGGAAGCGGTCCTGCGCCGCACCCCGGTTGACCTGATCGTTCTGGACGTGATGCTGCCCGGCAAAAGCGGGCTTGAGCTTTGCCGCGAGATCCGCGCCAACTACACGACGCCGATCATCATGCTGACAGCGGTCACCGAAACGACCGATCGCGTGGTGGGCCTCGAAATGGGCGCCGATGACTACGTGCCCAAGCCCTTCGATCCGCGCGAGCTTCTGGCCCGCATCCGCGCGGTGCTGAGACGCAACGGCAGCGCCGAGCCGCGCCGCCCGGCCGCCAAGCAGATCTATCACTTTGCCGGCTGGACGATGGACTGCGCGCGGCGGCGCCTGACGGCGCCCGACGACGTCCGCGTGGAGCTGACCATGGCGGAATTCAACCTGCTGCAGACCTTCGTCAAGAGCGCGCAGCGCGTGCTCACCCGCGAGCAGCTGATCGAGCTGTCCGGCGGTGACACCGGCTATAGCTTCGACCGCAGCGTCGACATCCTGGTGAGCCGTCTGCGTCGCAAGATGGAAGACGATCCGAAGATGCCGAAACTGATTCTGACCGTGCGCAGCGGCGGCTATCAGTTCTTGCCCGAGACGACGTCCGAATGAGACGCTTCCTGCCGCAGACCCTGCCTGTCTGGGTGCTGCTTATTGTTATTGCCGGTCTCATGATCAGCCAGGTCGCGACGCTCTACATCGTCGCGCGCGATCGGGCCGCCGCCAACGGTATCGTCGATCTCTACCGGTTGAACGACCGCGCCTATTCGCTGGTGCAGCTGATGCATGACGCGACGCCCGACGGGCGCAAGGCAACCGCTTCGGGCTTGTTCAACTCGACTTACGCCTTGACGGTTTCGGACACGCCCGTCGTCACCTCTTCGATCCCCGGCGATGACCAACTGGCCGAGCTGGAGGACATCCTGGTCGGCCGCCTGTCGAAGTTCGGCATTACCGATGCGCGCGTGCGGCGCGATCCGGCCACCCAGGAAGCCGACGTACCGGACGGTCAGGCGGTGAACAAGGACGTCGGCCAGGTCGAGCGCGACCTGCTGGTTCTGGGCGCGGATTTTGCACAGAGCGACAAGCTGACGGCCTCTCTTCGCTTTTCCGATGGGCAATGGCTGAACTTCACCGAGCCGATCACGCCTCCGGGGCCGATCCTCAGCCTTGACAGCTTGCCGCTATACTCACTGATTGCCGGCTTGATCGTGGTGATGTCGATCTGGTCGCTGCGCCGCCTGACGGCGCCCTACCGGATGATGGAAACCGCGGTGAAGCGCATCGGAAATGATCTCAAGAGCCCGCCGATCGCCGAAACCGGCAGTCGCGAGATTCGCGCAGCCGCGAAGGCGATCAACGCCATGCAGATGCGGCTGCGCGATTATGTCGAGGATCGCGAGCACCTCGCGGCGGCGCTGGCGCATGATTTGCGCACGCCGCTGACCCGCATGCGCCTGCGCCTCGAGCTGTTGCGCAAGTCGCCGACGCGCGAGGCGCTCGCGCACGACCTCGCCGACATCGAAAGCATCGCCAGCTCCGTCATCGACTTCGCCAAATTCGAGGTGACCGAGGAAAGGGCCGAGCGGATCGATTTCTGGTCGCTGGTGGAATCGGTCGCGGACTCTTTCGAGGACGCATCCTTCGAGGAGGATGCGACGCCTTCGCGCGGCCTGATCTGCATCGCGCGGCCGGTGGCGCTGCGCCGCTGCGTCACCAATCTCATCCAGAATGCGGTGACCTACGGCAAGAAGGCGCATCTCGGCGTGTGGCGATCGGGCGACACGATCACGCTGTCGATCCGCGACGAAGGCCCCGGCATTCCGCAAGCGAAACTGGACGCGGTGTTCGGCTCCTTCGTGCGGCTGGAGGAATCGCGCAACCGCACCACCGGCGGCCTAGGGCTCGGCCTCACCATTGCACGCAACATCGCGCGCGGCGCCGGCGGCGAGGTTAATCTTTCCAATTATCCGGGCGGCGGCTTGCTGACCGAACTTCGGCTGCCCGTGGCAGCTTGAGTCAGCAGGCGGCTTGCTGGTTCCAATCCGCCACTGGATCGGCCGGCTCTTCCTTGTGATAGTGCCGCCCGTCTTGGCATGAGGAACCGCATCATGTTCTACGCTATCCTTGCCTATCACATCGAAGACACCGTCCAGTCCTGGACGCCTGACGAGGATGCGGCACTGATGAAGGAGCTGCTCGAGGTCAATGACAGGCTCACCCGGGACGGCAAGCTCGGCCCGGCGGCGAGGCTCGGCGCGACAGCACAGGCCGTGACGCTGCGCGGTCCCGGCGACGGCATGGTGATCGACGGTCCCTTCGCCGAAACCAAGGAACAGTTGCTCGGCCTCTATGTCCTCGATTGCGCGGACCAGGACGAAGCGGTCGCCGCCGCGCGCGATCTCAAGCGCGTCAACCCCAGCGCCGTCTACGAAATCCGACCGATCATGCTCTATTTGCCCGGCGCCGCACTGACGGCCAGTTGAGATACCCCCGCCGCTCGCGCTTTAGACTCCTGGCGCGGCCGCCTCGATTTCCCGTCCCAACCGAAGCATCTCACGCACCAGAAGGTCGAGATCGTCGTGGCGCGTGCGGTGATTGGCGATCGCCACCCTCAGGGAGTGCCGACCGTGCACGGTGGTGTCGGACAGAGCCGCGATGCCCTCTTCCTGTAGTCTGAGCATGATCTCCGTGTTGAAGACCTTGAGCCGCTCTTCGGGCACGCCGGCCAGCCGGTGGCGGAAGCTGACGATGTTGATGGTCGTCGGCGCCATCAGTTCGAGCGCCGGCTCCGCCTCGATCAGCTCGGCGAGGTAGCGGGCCTGGGCGATGTTCTGGTCGATCAACCGGCCGAACTTCTCGACGCCATGCTCCTTCAACGCCATCCAGATTTTCAATGCGCGGAAACCGCGCGACGTTTGAAGCCCGTAATCGTGCAGCCACTCTCCGGAGGCAAGGCCGCGCGGCGTCGATTCCAGATATTCCGGCGTGACGGCAAATGTGTTGCGGTGAGCCGATGCGTCCCGCACCAGCGCGCAGCCGGCCTCGAACGGCGCATGCAGCCATTTGTGCGGATCGAGCGCGATCGAATCCGCCTGCTCGATACCTGCGACAAGCGATCGGTTCTCGGGCGCGATCGCGATCAGCGCGCCAATGCAGCCATCGACATGAAACCAGAGATATTCTTCGGCCGCCACTTTCGCCAGCGCCTGCAGGTCGTCGACCGCGCCGGTGTTGACCGTACCGGCGGTGCCGATCACGCAGGCCGGCCTGAAGCCGGCCTCGCGGTCTTCTGCAATTGCCGCCTTAAGCGCCTCGATATCGATGCGAAGGCCTGCGTCGGTGGGGATCCGCCGCAGCGCCCGATTGCCGAGGCCAAGCGCCTCCATGGCCTTGCGGTGGCAGGAATGGACCTGGTCGGAGGCATAGTAGCGCAGCGGCTTTGGCATGGCGTCGACGCCGCGTTCGCGCACGTCGACGCCGGCCTTGGCGTTGCGCGCCACTGTCAAGCCGATGATGTTGGCCATCGAACCGCCGCTGACCAGCGTGCCGCTGGACGAAGCCGGGAAGCCCATCATCTGCTTCATCCAGTTGACCACTTGGCTATCCATCAAGCCGGCGGCATGGTTGCCGCCGCCGAGATTGGAGCCTTGGATCGCGGCCAGGAAATCACCGAGCGCGCCGGTGAAGTTGCTGGATCCCATATACCAGGACCAGAAACGCGGATGGATGTTGCCCATCGGATAAGGCATGACGTTGCGGGCGACATCGTCATAGATGTCGGCCACCGGCGCCGGCGATCGCGGCAATGGCGCCGAGAAGAACAATCGCACCTCGGCCGGCATCTCGCGCCAGACCGGACGCTCACGCACATCCTTGAGATAGGCGATGGCGTCGTCGAGGATGCGGTGCGAGAGCGCCCCAACATTGGTCCAATCCGGCGGATCGAGCGTTTCGTCCGTGGTCGCCGCCTCCTGAAAGCTGTCCATCCGTATCTCCCGCCGGCATGTGGGTGATCATATGCACATAGCGACGTCGCCGTTTCGAACGGCAACGTCGCGGTCGTATCGTCAGACCTCGAACTGGCAGCTCGGCGTCGAGCGCGAGAGCGCGGTCTCCTCGGCGTCCATCTCGGCCTCGATCCCGTCGAAGAGCGGCGTCGACATATAGCGCTCACCCGTGTCGGGCAGCATGCACAGAATGACCGAGCCGGCCGGAACCTTGTCCGCGATCTGCCGCGCCACGGCGAAGGTGGCGCCGCCGGAGATGCCGGTGAAGATGCCTTCTTGTTGCGCCAGCGCCTTTGCCCATTTGATGCCTTCGGGACCGGGGATCGGCACCACTTCGTCATAATAGTGCCGGTCGATCGCCTCCTGCAGGACATTGGGGATGAAGTCCGGCGTCCAGCCCTGGATCGGATGTGGCTCGAAAGCCGGATGGCTGGCGGCCGGCGCCCCATCGGCGCCGCGCTCCTGGGCCTTGCCGCTGCCGATCAGTTGCGCGTTCGCCGGCTCGGCAAGCACGATCCTGACTTCCGGCCGTTCCTGGCGTAACACGCGGCCGACGCCGGCCACTGTACCGCCCGTGCCGTAGCCGGTGACCAGATAGTCGAGCCTGGAGCCGGCGAAATCATTGATGATCTCGCGGCCCGTGGTCGCCTCATGGATAGCGGCATTGGCTTCCGTTTCGAACTGGCGCGCCAGGAACCAGCCATTGGCCTCGGCGAGCTCGACGGCCTTCTTGTACATGCCGAAACCCTTCTGGGCGCGCGGCGTCAGCACCACCTTGGCCCCCAGCATGCGCATAAGCTTGCGGCGCTCGATGGAGAAGCTGTCGGCCATCGTCACCACCAGCGGATAGCCTTTCTGCGCGCAGACCATGGCAAGGCCGATACCGGTGTTGCCGCTCGTCGCCTCCACGACCGTCTGGCCGGGCTTGAGCTTGCCGCTGCGCTCGCCTTCCTCGATGATGTTGAGCGCCAGCCGGTCCTTCACCGAGGCCGCCGGATTGAAGAACTCCGCCTTTACATAGATCGTCGCGTGATCCGGCCCGAGATTGTTGATGCGGATGACCGGCGTGTCGCCGACCGTGTCGAGAATGCTGTCGAACAGCCGGCCGCGCCCGGCCGTGGTTCTGATTTTCAATTGATGCAACATGGATCTTTCTCCTCGAAATCTCACATGCCGGTTACAGACCGGCGGATTGGGCGGCGCGGTTTCGACACCTTGCCGTGTTAGTTGCGCTGACTTGCCGTCAATTCGGCCAAGGCCGCATGCGGCTCGAAAACTCGCCGCCGGATGCGCCCTGTCGTGTTTGGTGATAGAATATGGATCAATCAGTCAGCGTGGGAGCGAGCGTGGAAACGGACGTGGAATCCGTTTGGTCGACTCAGAAAAGCGATGCAGCCCACCTTTCGATCAGGCTGCTCGGCTCGCTCGCGATCATGCGCGGCGATGTTCCCGTCGCGCTGCCATCGTCACGCAAGCTGCGCGCGCTGCTAGCCTACCTCGCGCTGGCGCCCTACCCTGTTAGCCGCACTCGCCTTTGCGAGCTTCTCTGGGATGTCCCCAACGATCCGCGCGGCGAGCTGCGCTGGTGCCTGAGCAAGTTGCGCGGCGCGCTCGATGAACCAGGCTTGCGCCGGATCGAGACGGAAGGCGAGACCGTGGCGCTTCGCCTCGGCGGTGCGAGCATCGATGCCGTCGAGGCGGCTGCCGCGGTTGCACAGGGGATCGCGACGCTTGGCCTCGACCGTCTGCTGGCCCTTGCGGAATTGTTCGCGGGAGATTTTCTCGACGGCCTGGAAATCGATCGCAGCCCGCATTTCGGCAGCTGGCTGACGGCGCAGCGCCGCCGTTTCGGCGCATGCCATGTCGCCGTCCTTGAGCACATCATTGCGCTTCTCCCCTGCGGAGCCGATGAAGCCGGCGCCTATATCGACAAATGGCTGGAGCTCGCGCCCTTCGATGGCCGCGCGCATGTGGCGCTGCTGGAGAACCTGGCACGGCGCGGGCAGTTCGGCGCCGGCGAGGAGCACCTCGCCACCGCGGCGGAGCTGTTTCATTCCGAAGAGCTGGATTTCACGCCGTTGCGCGAGGCCTGGCAGGAGATAAGAGCCCGCAACGCTGGCGCGACGCCAGGCACTAGATCCGAGCCTGTTTTCCCGGTCTCGGAATCGCCAATCGTCGCGATCGAGCCCGGATCCGCGGCGACACGCCGGGCTTCGCTCGCTGTGATGCCCTTTGCCGAGAGCACCGGCACCGGCGGCTTCCGTGGCGGGCTTGCCGACGGACTCGCGCATGACATCATCACGCGGCTTGCCAAGCTTCGCGATTTCTTCGTCATCGCCCGAGGCTCGGTCTTCGCGCTCGCCGAAAAGAACATTGCGCCGGAAGACGCCGGGCGGAGGCTAAATGTCGACTATGTCACGACAGGCTCGGTGCGCAGCCTGCCGGGACGCTTCGTCGTGTCGGTCGAGCTTGTCGAGGTCCGCACGGCAAGAATCGTCTGGGCCGAGACCTTCGAGCACAACCCCGACGACATCTTCATCGTCATCGAGGATATCGGCAACAGCATCGTCTCTTCAATTGCCGCCGAGATCGCGACAGTGGAGCGCAACCGCGCCTTGCTGAAGGCGCCCAATTCGCTCAATGCCTGGGAAGCCTACCATCGCGGCCTCTGGCACATGTATCGCTTCACCCGCCAGGAAAACGAGCTGGCGCAGCATTTCTTCGGCGAAGCGTTGAAGCTGGACCCCACTTTCGCGCGCGCCTATGCCGGCATGTCCTTCACCCACTGGCAGAACGCTTTCCAGCGCTGGGGCGACCGCGATCGGGAGACCGCGCTTGCCTTTGAAAGCGCCGGCCAGAGCCTGCTGGTCGACGACCGCAACCCCGCCGCCCACTGGGCCATGGGACGGGCGCTATGGCTACGCGGCGAGCAGGACGGCGCGCTGCTGGAACTGGCGAGCGCCGTCGATCTCAGCCCGAACTTCGCGCTCGGCCATTACGCGCTGTCTTTCGTCCATTCGCAGTCGGGCGATCCGCAGTCGGCGATCGGCTCATCCGACCATTCGCGCCATCTCAGCCCGTTCGATCCGCTCCTGTTCGGTATGATGGGCGCGCGCGCCATGGCCCATGCAAGGCTGGGCGAATTCGAAGCGGCGGCCGAATGGGCGCTGAAGGCGGCCGCGCGACCAAACGCCCATGTCATCATCCTGGCGATCGCCGCCCACTGCCTGGCGCTCGCCGGCCGGCAGGACGAGGCGCGGACCTTCGCCGCCATGATCCGCAGCACCTTGCCGAACTATCGTGCCGACGATTTCATCGCCACCTTCCGCTTCGACCGGGATGGGGAGGCTCTGTTCCGCAACGGCTCGAAGCTGATCGGGCTGAACTAAAAGCGCGTCGCGATCCTTCGGATTCGCTCCATGCGCTTTAGGTCTCTGATTCTACGCATCTTTATCCCGAAACCGGTTCCCACTTTCGGGAGACATGCTTTAGGCCCGGCCGGCTTCTAGTGGGATAGCGGGCCGCTGGCCTTTCTCCACGCATCGATGCCGCCCTGGATATGGCGCGCGCTGGAAATCCCGACATCGTGCGCCGCCTGTACCGCCATCGCCGAACGCTCGCCGAAAGCGCAATAGAACAGCAGCTGCTTGGCTGTTGATTTGGCCAGTTCATGAAGCATGCCGCCTGCCATGATGTTCTCCTGCAGCCGCGCATAGGGCAGATGGATCGCGCCAGGGATGACGCCGTGGCGCTCGCGTTCGGACTGCTCGCGCAGGTCGATCAGCGCCACGTCGGGTCGCCCGACCAGCGCCAGCGCCTGCTCCGCGCTAACCGCCCAGCCGCGAGCGGCGATGTCGTCCTGATGCAACCCGACCCGCATGTTGGCGGGCACGGCCACATCCATCATCTTCGGGTTGGCCAGGTTGAGATTGTTCATGATGTTCACATATTCGTCGACCGACTTCACCTGCAGGCGCGGGTTGAATGCCTTTTCCTCGCCGATCGTCGACACGGTCTCGCCCTTGTAGTCATGAGCCGGGAAGATCATCGTCTCGTCGGGCAGCTTGAGGAGGCGGCCGAAGATCGATTCATATTGCTGGCGCGGATCGCCGTTCTGGAAGTCGGTGCGGCCGGTGCCGCGGATGAGCAGCGTGTCGCCGGTGAAGACCCGGTCGGGCAGGACGAAACTGTAGGAATCGTCGGTGTGGCCGGGGGTGTAGACAACGTCGAGCGCCAGCCCTTCGATGGCAAGCTTGTCGCCGTCGGCGAGCCGCATCGACACCACGTCAGCCTTGGTCTGCTCGCCCATCACGGTCACGCAATGCGTCCTGTCGCGCAGCGCGCCGAGGCCGGTGATATGGTCGGCGTGAAGATGCGTATCCACCGCCTTGACCAGCCTCAGGTCCAACTCGTTGACCAGTTGGAGATAGCGATCCACCTTCTCCAGCACCGGATCGATTATCAGCGCCTCGCCGCCGCGCCGGCTGGCGAGCAGATAGGAGTAGGTGCCCGAGACGGAATCGAAGAGCTGGCGGAAGATCATCGTCGTATACCCCGCTGCATTTTCACCGCCGGGCCTCGCCCCGGCGGCCGTAGCAACATTCTACTGCATACGCTTCTGGAATCAGAATGGATTTCGAAAAATAATACGCCGGTAGACAGCCTTCCCTGGCCACGGGATACCAGCCCTCAATACGGTACGGGTTGATCGCTCAGAAACCTCAAAAGGCCTTGCTGAGACGAGCTGTCCGCGTACGCTGACGCATTGTCGGTCCCGTAACCCGCCTCGCCGCGGGAAACGTCCAGACCGGATACTGTTCGCCTGCGCAGACGGCTATCGCCGCAGCACCGCGCTCAGCACGTCCCTGATGCCGATCGCGCCGACGAAACGCGAGCCTTCGTCGAACAGCGCCACCGGCGCCGTCTGCGAGCGATGCATGGCGAGCATCACCGTCTTCAGCGGCGTACCGGGATTGGCCCAGAACACCTGCGCCCCTTCCTCCGGCTGGCGCTCGACATCGGCGCAGGAGACCCATACCGCCGGCTTGCCGTCGCGCTCGGCCGCGGCCACGAGGCCATGCTCGTCGATCTTGAAGCGCGTCGTCTTGCGACGGTCGAGCCACACCCAGCCATTCTCGCCCTGTTCCAGGTCGCGACGGTCCCGCATCACGTTCCACGCCGTCAGCACCGACAACGGGTTCACATTGGCGATGAAGTCGCGGACATAGTCGTTGGCAGGGCGCAAGACGATGTCTTCCGGCGCGCCGGTCTGCACGATGCGGCCGCCTTCCATGATCGTGATGTGGCTGCCGATCTTCAGCGCCTCCTCGAGATCATGGCTGACGAAGATGATGGTCTTCTTGAGCTCGGCCTGGAGCTGCAGCAGTTCGTCCTGCAGCTTGGTGCGAATCAGCGGGTCAAGCGCCGAGAACGGCTCGTCCATCAGAAGGATCGGCGCCTCGGTGGCGAAGGCCCGGGCGAGGCCGACGCGCTGCTGCATGCCGCCGGAAAGCTCATGCGCGTATTTCTTCGCCCACTGATCGAGATGGACAAGCTGCAGTTGCTTTTGCACGCGCGCCTTGCGCTCGGCTTCCGGCACGCCGGCAAGCTCGAGGCCGAAACCGACATTTTCCTCGACCGTGCGCCACGGCAGCAGACCGAACTGCTGGAACACCATGGCCACCTGCTTCTGCCGCAGCCGCCGCAAGGTCGCCTCATCGCAGGTGACGACATCGACAGTGCGGTCGCCGTCCTTGACCAGCACCTGGCCGCGCGACACGACGTTGAGCCGGTTGACGGCCCTCAGCAGCGTCGACTTGCCGGAGCCGGACAGGCCCATCAGCACCGAGATCTCACCTTCGTGCACAGTGAGGCTGGCGCCGGCGCAGCCCAGCACATTGCCGGTCTTTTCCAGGATCTCGGCGCGCGTGGCGCCCTGGTCGATCAGCGCCAGCGAACCTGCCTGGTCGGCGCCGAAGACGATGTCTACGTTCTTGAAATCAACCGCGACGGTCATTTCTTGCCTCCAACGCCGATGCGGGTCATGCGGTCGAGCACGATGGCTAGAACGACGATGGCGAGGCCCGCCTCAAGCCCGAGATCGATGCGGCGCGAGCCGAGCGCGCGGTTGATTTCCGTGCCGAGGCCGCCGGCGCCGATCAACGCGGCGAACACCACCATCGACAGCGACAGCATGATCGATTGCGTCAACCCCGCCATGATGGTCGGCAGCGCCGATGGCAGTTCCACCTTCCACAGGAGCTGGCGCTTGGTGGCGCCGAAGGCCTCGCCCGCCTCGATGATTGCCTTGGGCACCGAGACCACGCCGAGATGGGTGAGCCTGACGGCCGTCGGGATGACGAAGATGATGGTGACGATGAGGCCGGGCGCGTTGCCGAGCCCGAACAGGGTGAGCACCGGGATCAGATAGACGAAGGTCGGCAGCGTCTGCATCAGGTCGAGCACCGGCAGCATGACGCGGTAGACCTTCGGTTTGTGCGCGGCCCAGATGCCGAGCGGCACGCCGATCGCCATCGCCATGGCGGCTGCGGCAACCACCAGCACCAGCGTCTGCACCGTCTGTTTCCACAGGTTCTGGTTGATGATGAAGATCAGGCCGAGGAAGACGCCGATGGCGAGCGGCCGCGAACGCTGCAAAAACCACGCGATGATCGCGATGACCAGCGCCAGAAGCACCGGCGGCACCATCAGCATGAGGTTCACCGCCCCGTCGAGGATGAAATTCAGCCCGTTTGAGAAGGCCCGGAAGATGGTGTCGAAATTATCGGTCAGGAAGCTGAAGAACGCCTTGCCCCATGGCCCGATCGGGATCTTGTAATCGGTCAGGAACTTAGAAATCGGATCCATCTTTCCCCTCTCGGCTTCGCCGCGCTTGCCGCGCGGTCATCCTCTCACGTCTCCACGCATATGAAAAAGGGCAGCCTCATCAAGGGCTGCCCTTTTTCGGAGTTATGCCGGCGGATCAGCCCCCGAGCGCGGTCTTGACTGCCGCAGCCGCGTCGCCGCCATCGAAGGTGGTGACGCCAGCTATCCAGGGCGCAACCGCATCCGGATGCTTCTTCAGCCAATCGGTCGCGACAGTCTGCGGATCGCCACCCTTGAGAATCGCATCCATCATCTGGCCTTCCATGTCCAGATTGAACTTCAGGTTGGAGATGAACTTTCCGGCGTTCGGGCATTCGGTCGTGTAGCCCTTGCGCACGATGGTGTAGACGGTGGCGGCGCCGAAGCCGCTGTCGCCCATGCCGTCTAGATAGGTGATCTTCATCGCGCCCATCACCGGATGCGGCGTCCAGCCGAGGAAGGCGATCCACTCATTGTTCTTCATGGACTGCTCGGCCTGCGTCAGCATGCCGGCTTCCGAAGACTCGACCAGCTCGAACCCGGCGAGATTGTCGGCCGGGTTCTTGATCATGTCGAGGATGATGCGGTTGCCGTCATTGCCGGCCTCGATGCCGTAGATCTTGCCGTTGAACTTGTCCTTGAACTTGCCGAGATCGGTCAGTGTCTTGACGCCGGCATCCGCGACATAGGTCGGCACGACGATGCCGTAGCCGGCGCCCGTCAGGTTGGTGCTGATCGTCTCGATCGAGCCCTCTTTCGTGTAGTCCTTGATGTCGTTGGTCATCGACGGCATCCAGTTGCCGAGGAAGACGTCAAGGTCCTTGTTCTTCAGCGAGGCCATGGTCACCGGCACCGAAAGCTGGATCGTCTGCGGCTGATAGCCGAGCGCGGTGAGCAGCACCGAGGTGAGGCCTGTGGTGGCCTGGATGTCGGTCCAGCCGACGTCCGACAGGCGGACCGCCTTGCAGCTCGCCGGATCGCCGGCATAAGCGGCCGTCGTGGTCAGAAGCGCCGCAAGGCCGATGCCTGCGACGATAGATTTCATATGCGACATGAACTTTCTCCCATTGCAATTCTTGGGCGATGCGAAGGTCACGGTTCTTGCGCCCGCCTTGTTTCGTCAGCCAAACACCATTTTGAAACTGTTTCAAGCGCTTCAA
The DNA here is from genome assembly GCF_029625685.1 of Mesorhizobium sp. WSM4976. NCBI lineage: Bacteria > Pseudomonadati > Pseudomonadota > Alphaproteobacteria > Hyphomicrobiales > Phyllobacteriaceae > Mesorhizobium > Mesorhizobium sp. WSM4976. The sequence goes on along the minus strand of NZ_JARTVT010000042.1, from coordinate 10,841 downwards.
CATCACGACGAACGGCGCGCGCTGGCCATTAAGCGACATGACAGGCTTTTGAACGACATGGAGTTTTTGGTGGACGGCGCCGGGGGCCCCTCCCGCGCCGCGGCAAGTCGGCTTAAAAGCACCTATGGCCAAGCTCTACTTCCACTACGCAACGATGAACGCGGGCAAGACGACAATGCTTTTGCAGGCGTCCTACAACTATCGCGAACGTGGCATGTCGACGATGCTGTTCGTCGCCGGCCACTACCGCAAGGGCGACAACGGGCTGATCTCGTCGCGCATCGGTCTCGAATCGGAGGCTGAGATGTTCCGCGACGGCGACGATCTCTTCGCCAGAGTCGCCGAGCATCACGAACATACGACCGTGCATTGCGTGTTCGTCGACGAGGCTCAGTTCCTCGAGGAGGCGCAGGTATGGCAGCTTGCCCGCATCGCCGACCGGCTGAATATCCCGGTGATGTGCTACGGCCTCCGGACCGATTTCCAGGGCAAGCTGTTTTCCGGCTCGCGCGCGCTGCTCGCGATCGCCGACGATTTGCGCGAGGTGCGCACCATCTGCCGCTGCGGCCGCAAGGCCACGATGGTCGTCAGGCTCGGCTCTGACGGCAAAGTGGCGAAGCAGGGCCAGCAGGTCGCTATCGGCAAGGATGTTTATGTTTCGCTCTGCCGCCGACATTGGGAAGAGGAAATGGGCAGGGCTGCTCCCGACGACTTCATTGGCTTCACCAGCGGTTGATCCTAAGCAGATATCCGCGGGGTGCCCACGGATAGTTCCTTTAGTTCCGCAGGTTCTGATCGCAAAACCGTGGGACACTTTTGCGGAACCTGCCAAAGTCATGCGGCCGAGACGCGCCGCTTGGGAAACCGCCAGCCAAGCCGCACGCCGAGGGTCGCCAGGGCAATCAGCGCCATGCCGGCAGCCTGCGCCGGTCCGAGCGGATGGCCGTACAAGGCCCAGTCGATGATGATGGCGACGACCGGATAGATGAACGTGAGGATGCCGATCACCGGCGTCTTCAGGCGTGGAAAGGCGGAATTCATCAGCACATAGGCGATGCCGGTATGCAGGACCCCGATCCCCGCCAGCCAGCCCCACGACGCACGCGGGATGGGATGGCCGATGTCGGCGAGCGGGGCGAGCAGCACGACCCCGACCAACGTCTGGCAAAGCACGGTAATCTCCGCTCGCTGTTGTCCAAGGCCTTTGGCGAGAATCGTTGCCACCGCGTAAAGCAGGGCGGCGCCCAGCGTCAGCCCGATGCCCAACGCCCATCTCGCGTCGGCATGGCCATGCGTCACGACAAGGCCGCTGGCCAGCACGACGCCGAGGAACGCGCCAAGCATCCATAGGATCTGGTCGGGCGAGATGCGTTCCTTGAGGAAGATGACGCCGATCAGCACCACGAAGAACGGCTGGACATGGTAGACGATTGTCGTCGTCGCGATCGATGTCATGCCGAAGCCGGCGAAGAAGGCCGTCCAGCTCAGCACCATGCAAACGCCGCCGAGCGCGGCAAGCGCAAGCCGGGATGGGGACAGCGTCCGGTCCGGCAGGTAGCCGCGCAACAGGCACCACGCGGCCAGAAACAGCGAGCCGAACACGCATCGCCAGAACACCACGGTGACGGGATGTTGTCCCGATTCCGTAACGAAGGCGCCAACCGTGCCGGCGATCACCATCGCCAGAGCTAGGCTCTCGGCGGGGAAGCGGGCGATCGACATCTCCCTCATCATCGGCTCTCCAAACGGGTCGAAGATCATCTGGCCAGCCGCAACGAATTCAATCAAGCGAATAGATTTGTGAGTATCTATTCGATATGCTGATAGCGCCATGGCCGCTCCGCTCGACCTCAACCTCTTGAAAACCTTCGTCGCCGTTGTCGAAAGCGGCAGCCTCTCCAATGCGGCGCCTCGCGTTGGTCGCAGCCAGTCGGCGGTCAGCATGCAGATGCAAAGGCTGGAAGACATGGTCGGCAACCAGCTTCTGGTGCGGGGCCCTAGAACGGTCACCCCCAATGCGGCCGGCGAGGATTTCCTCATCTATGCGCGCCGGCTGCTGAAATTGTCCGACGAGGCATGGGCGAGCGTCACCCGGCCGAAGGAGACAGGCAGTGTGCGCCTTGGTGTGCCGGACGACTACGCGGCCTTTCTTCTGCCGCCTGTGCTGTCGCGTTTTGCCGAGGATCACCCACTGGTCACTGTCGAACTCGTGTGCGAGCAGTCGACCGCGCTGGTGAAGACCCTGGCGGAGGGACGGCTCGACCTGGCGATCGTCACCCGCCTGCCGGATCAGCCGCTCGAGGTGATCAGGCTGGAGCGCTTTGTCTGGGTCGCCTCGCCCAACCATGTCGCCTGGGAGGCCGATCCCCTGCCTGTCGCGCTTTTCGAGCCTGGCTGCGCGGCAAGGATGAATGTGCTGCAGGCACTCGGCGGTGCCGACCGATCCTACCGGTGCACCTATTCCAGCGCCTCCCTGCTCGGGCTGGTCGCGGTCGTGCAGGCCGGGCTCGCAGTCGCCGGCCTTGCCCAGCGAAGCGTGCCTCCGTCGCTGCGCATCATCGGTGCCAATGAGGGGCTGCCTGTGTTGCCGGACCTAGAGATAGGCATCCTGCGCAACCCTTTGTCGACGACGGCGGCCGTCGATCGTCTGCATGATTTTCTGCGCCGCGACCTGGCCCAGCATGCCTGAGCAGCGGACATCGTCGGTGGCCCTGGGGTGTGGCGTTTGTCAAGGCTTCGCCCTATAAGAACGACAGTCAGAAATCTCCGGGGTCAGCCATGCTTAGAGCCATTTCGTCCGCCGCGCTCTTCCTGATTGCAAGCGGCATTGCCGCCCATGCCGGCGACGCGGCGCTGGGCAAGAAGGTCTTCAATCGTTGCATCGCCTGCCATGAGGCAGCGACGGACCACGACAAGGTCGGCCCGCATCTGATGGGCGTCGTCGGCCGCAAGGCCGGCTCGGCGGAGAGCTTTGCCGGTCATTATTCGCAAGCCATGAAGGATGCGGGCGCCGCCGGCCTGATCTGGGACGACGCCAACCTTGCCGAATATCTCAAGGCACCCAAGCAGAAGGTTCCAGGTAACAAGATGGCCTTTACCGGCCTGACCAGTGACGACGACATCGCCAATGTGATTGCCTATCTCAAGGCCGACCCGAAGCCCTGATCGGCGCGGCAGAAACCGGCATTCGCGCAACCGTCGCGCGAAAGGGTGGTCGCTGAATCACTGATTTCGCCGTCACGGCCACAACAGATTTTCCGGCGCTGTTTCATCACCTTGGCTGTTCGCAAAACCAAGAGCTTAAGGCATATCAGCTAAAGCTATTTAAATGCGGCGCACATTACTGGGCGCCTTACGCATGCTTGCCTTGTATTTCAAGGACCTGACCAGTTCTTTTGTTTTGGCGCCTCTCCTTGTCTTCCTTCTTTCAATCCCTTGAAGCCCCACATATATTCGCCGCCACGACATGGAAACGGATGCCGAAGCGGGAGGCCCCAATGGCGACATTGCAGAATTTCGATGCCGAAATTGCCAAGACCAAGCAGGTCGTGCAGGACATGCGCACCAAGATCGAGCAGTCCGGCACGGTTCTTGACACGCTTGCTCAGGCCGACAAGAAGATCGGCGACGCCAATTTCGACATTGAGAACGCCCGCATCGAGGACGTGCTCAAGCAGCAGAAGGTCATGGAAGGCAACATTGCCGACCTGATCATCGGCCTCGAGGACGCCACCAATGTCTTCGGCGCCGAATTCGAGAGCATGAAGAGCTATACCGGCTGGGAGAACTTCGTCGGTGTCTTCTCCGAGCAGCGCAAGCAGCGTATGCGCACCGACCGTGTTCGCAACATGTCGCTGGCCGGCAATTTGCAGGAGCTTTTGGCGAAATCGGATACCATTGTCGGCATCCTAAAGGCGCAGAAACAGATCCTCGACCAGCGCTACAAGACTTCCGAGAACAGCCTTTCGCAGGTGATCGAGCGACGCAAGGCGACCATGTCCAACCTCGAAGCGGTGCAGAAACGCATCGAGGAATTGAACCCCCTGCTGCTCGACATCGAGAACAAGATCGCCGCGTCCACGACGCAAAAGGAGCGCACCGAACTCGAGGGCGAGCGCTCCAAAATGGCGACCGAGTACAACGAAAAACAGGCGAAGGAACAGGAACTGCTCGCCGAAAGCCAGACGCTGGAGCGCTACACCTCGATGTTCCAGACCTTCGTCGATTCGCTCAACAACCAGATCGCCGCGCAGTCGACGCTGATCAACAAGCTGACCATCGACACCGAGCAGCGCATCGTCCTCTACAAGGCCCTGGAAGATTCACTGAAGACCGCCGCCCAGCAAGACGTCGCCCACAAGATCAACACGCTGGGCAGCCAGGTCGACAACACGGCGGAAGAGACCATGGCCGGCATCGGCGCCGCCTCGCAGAAGCATATCGGAGATCTGCTCGAGATGCATGAAAAGAACATGGTGGCTTCAGCCGACATCCAGCGGCGCAAGAAACTTGCCGACGACGCTTTCGCGCGCCGCTTCGACGATGTGATGAAAAAGCACAATTCCGCCAACTACGTGCAGCAATAGGCGGCGCCGCTGATCTCATCTCCACGGCAATCCCATGACACCTGAGAACGACGCGGCGATCCGCTATTTCTCCGCCATCATGGCGGCGCTGGGCGGACTGGAAGTGTTCATGCGCGACGACCGCTCGCCGCTTTACCGGCACGGCATCGTCGCCAGGATCGTCGCGAAATATATCGCGCGGCTGGACAAGTCCTTTGCCTGCTGGCGCAACCGGCTGGGCTTCATGGACACCTTCCGCATCTCGCGCGCCGAGAGCGGCTATCCCGTGTTCCAGAACCTGCTCGAGCTGGAAAACGACCGCCAGCAGGCCGATGCCCGCCTGGCCAACATCCCGCAGACCGGCGAGCTGCGCGAGGAAATGGCCGACTTCATCCTGCGCCACAAGGAGTTTCCCGAAGCGCTGCAGAAATCGATGGCCGAGCGGCTCTATCTGGAGGACGTCAAGAGCGAGGCGACCTTCGGCCCGTTCACGCTTGCGCAGACGGCCAAGGTCTCGGTCAACCCAAAGACCATGCGGCCCTATTATCTCGTCCACTGGGCCACGTTCGACGGCAGCGCCAACCTGCCGCTGATCTACATGGTGACGGTCGAGGACTCTTCCGAAAGCATGGTGCGCCAGCTTGTCGATGCCAATGGCAAGCTCAATGAGCACGTCGACATCCCCCTTCCCGTCGACGGCCTTCTCAATCCGGAGCTTGCGCACCGCTTCGACGACTTCACTGAGAAGAACTCGGCCTACACGCTCTCGCCGGCGACGATCGCGGTCAATCTCGACAAGGATTTCGAACCGCTGCATCCCAAGCAGCTGCGTCGCGTCGTGCTGGGACCCTTCTACTCGGCCGGTATCACCGACAACAATTCGACCGTGGCCGAGGTGCTCTCCAAGGTGCGCAAGCCGGAAAACGCATGGCTGCTCACCTGGACCATCCAGGAGGTTTTTTCCAAGAGCGAGAAGCCCGGCCGCAGGGGTCTTTTCTCCAGCGAGAAGACGACGCAAGAATTCTTCATCAACACCGACGATCTCGAAGCGGCGCGGCAGGGCGTGTCGAGCTACGAGAACCATGCGCTGATCCCGCACGAGGCCTACCAGGCGCTCTACGCCGCCGGTGAAGCGCAGAAGATCTTTTCCGGCTACAAGGTCCACATCCTGTCCAACGGACAGGTCATCAGCGATGTATGATCGTCAAACCGCGGAGCATCCTTCATGGACACCGGCCTGACCACGATCTCGGAAGCTGCAATCGAAAAGCACCGCGCGACCGCGCAGAGCTTCATCACCCGCATCGTGGTGCTGGAGGACCCGTCGCGCGAATCGGGCACGGCGCTCGCCGGCACCAACCGCCGCTTCGTCTCGACCGTTTCGGTCGGCTCGGTACGCCGCACGCGCGAGGTCGAGCTCTCGAAGACCGTTGCCGCGATCCATCCCGACGACCAGTTGATGACGATCCCGCAGCACACACTGCTCTACCGCGCGCGACGTGGCCTGGCGATCGCGCTCGCCATAGCGGGTGTCTTCGCCGAAGGATCCGATCTCGAAAGCCTGCAGGCGAAAAACGCGCGCGCGCCACTGGAAGGCGACGAAGCGGCCACCTTCAAGAAGCTTCTGTCGGCGTCGGCTTACGTCTCCGCTTTCAGCTTTGCCTCCTATTTGTTCCAGTTGATCGACAGCGACGGCCAGGCGCCGAACGACATCGCCGAGCCCGACTTCCTGTTCGACACGACGCAGGACGCGGTGAAGTCGATCGTCGCCGGGCTCGACAAGGCGATCGCCGGTTCGAAGGATGACGCCGACCTGACGACGCGGGCACGCGCCTTTGCCCGTGTCGCCATCGACGGGCTGCTGGCGCGCAAAGGCCGATTCGCCGGCATCGGCCCGTTCGAGAACGCGCATATCCGCATCGATGTCGACGATTTTACCCTCGACGGTTTCGACGTCGCGCCCGGCAAGCGCTCCAAGCCGCTGGTCATGACCTTCAAGAAGCCGGAAGAGGTCGTCGGCAACCACATCGCCAAATTTCAGTCGGTCAGGCTGGCCAAGATGCTCATGGCCTACGACTTCGAGCGCGAGCTGAATCCCTTCGTCGAGCTTGGCGGCTTCCTGTTCACCTTCATCGGCGACGGCGCGCCAGGCACCGGCAAGACGACGCTGATCCAGATGATCGCCGGCCTCGTCAACGGCTACTGCCAGGTCGCCGGCTATCCCTTCGCCTACGAGAATTTCGGCGTCGACCAGATCTCGTCCTACCAAGGCAAGTCAGGTCAGAACTGCCGCCAGTTCATCAACAACGTGCTCAATCCACGCGTCATCGGCTTCGGCACCATTGACGACATCGACCAGGTGGCGGCGCGCCGCTCCGACGACCGCGCTTCCGCCGGTCAGCAGGAGATCACCGGCGTGCTGATGGACGCCTTCGCCGGCGCCTCGACGGTGGTGCGCGGCAATTGCTCCTTCGGCATGTTCTCCAACTATCCCGAAAATGTCGACGACGCGCTGCGCCAGCGGGCCGGCGCGCGCTGGCTGGTCGACGGCCCGCAGACCCGCGACGACTATATCGACATCTTCGTGCTGCTCGCCGGCAAGAATCACAAGATCCCGCTGGGTGCGCACGAGCTCTATGCCGCGCAGGAAATCCAGCGTGCCGTGGCCGAAGCCTATGAGGAGCATGAGAAGCCGCAGGAAGACGGGCTGATGAAGGTCTATGAGCGCTACATGAAGGAGAATGGCGCGCCCAAGACCATGGCCGATATCGGCACCTATCTGCACATGATCAAGGAAGCCGAGCCGCGCTTCACCGGCCGCGCCATCAAGAACGTCACCGACGCGATCAAGATGCGCGCCATGGATATCGAGCTGCCGGACGACTGGTTCGAGAAGCCGGAAGCCTTCATGCACAAGAGCTACGACGACAAGAAGGCGATGATTGAGGAACTGCGCGGACCATTTTCGATGGACATGGTCATGCAGGAGATCAACCGCTACGCCGATTCCGAATTCCGCTACTCCGACAAGTCCGACGACGCGGCGGTGGAGAAGCTGTTGCGTGACGCACGCCTGCGCGAGCGCGCGGCGCGCAAGATGGAGGAGTTGAAGAAGAAGGGGGCGTGGAATGCCTAGCGCCCCGCCGATAGTGGCAGGCTCACCGGCCGCCGCCAAAAAGCCTGACCTCCTGCGCGACAACGAGCTGATCTACGGCAGGCTGCTCGCCGTCGACGAGCCGCATCTCATCGAGCGCTACAACAAGGCTCTTGCCGCGTTCGGCCTCAAGCCGACCAAGCTTAAGAGCTTCCAGATCGACCGCACCGGCTTCTCGCCCGAGATCGCCGAGGAGTGCGGCGACTACGACTATCTCGACCCCAACGAGGTCAACCGCCGCTTCATCATCCTGACGCCGTCGCAGATCGACCTGCCGGTGGTCCACACCGCCTTCTCCAATACCTCGCAGCTGATGTTCGAGTTCATGTCGAAGAACCAGCGCGCCATCGACGCGCTGACCATCAAGGACGTCATCTACGGGGAGATCGAGGACTCCGTTCCCAAGGTCAACGACATCGAGGACCTGCTGTCGATCAACCAGGTCGAGTTCAAGGTGCTGTCGGCCGAAGACGTGCTGGGCAAGGCGGCCGAGCTTGGCAAGCTGGTCGACCGGCTGAAGCAGGAGCCCGATGCCTGGCGCGACAACGACATGCTGCAGCGCATGGTCGATCTAGCCAAGGTCTGCGGCGACATCCGCGAGAACGCCCTGGTGCCGGACCAGGTGATCTTCCGCCACAATGCCTACTGGACCAGCCATTTCGGCGGTCTCTATGTCTTCGTCGACCCCGATATGACGACGGTGATCTGCGACCCGGCTGCTCCCGGCTTCCGCCGCTCGCGCCCCTGGCAGGTCAGTTACCTGTCGATAAACGACGCCGACAAGGTGTTCCGCTTCCTCGCCGCCACCGGGCGTCTCGACCTGCCGCGCGCTTCCTGGATCGAGGCTTCCGGCTATCTCGAGCACCGCGCCGAGATGGTCGTGCGCGCGCTCATCCGAGACGCCGAACCCAGCCGCAACCTGACCGACGTCGACAAGGTCTGGCTGCAGACCTGGATTCAGCGCAATGCCGACCTGATCGCCAGCGACGGCAACTTTCCCTTCCTCAATGGCGCCAAGCGCGAGATCGCCCAGTTCGGCCATCTAAAGATTGAGGATGTGTCGCCGCGCCAGCGTTTTTTGGTCGTGCGCGCCAAGCCTGAACACCCCGAAGCCTGGCTGACCAACCAGTTGATCTCGGACTTCGTGCCTCAGGACTTCGTATCGCGTTACGTCTTCAACAAGCCGGGCTTCTACAAGGACTATGACGGCTTCAGCGACGCCTGGCGAAGCCATGTTGTGGATGTTCTGAAAACTACATATTTGAAGGACAAGGTGGCGCTTCGCGCGCGCCTTTACGGTTTGACTGACTAGAGCATGATCCCGAAAAGTGGGAACCGGTTTTCGGAGGAAGATCATGCTCCAACAAAGAGTTAGATCAGGATGACGTTCCAACGAAACGTCGTCCTGATCTAGAGCAATTCCAAGGAAAATGTGGGCGGTTTTCCGCCCGGAATTGCGCCAAAACAAAGGGTTAGGGCAGATCGCCGTTTCCCTTGAAACGGTGAGCTGCTCTAAGGGGGTACCACAGCCATGCTCGACCCGATCGTGAACTTCTTCACCCAGATATTCCAGTGGATCGGCCGAGGCATCGGCTTCGTCATCGGCATCGTCCTGTGGCCGTTCATGTGGGTGGGCCGCTGGTACGGCCAGCGCAGCTGGATCCTGAAGGCCGTGGTCGGCCTTGCCCTCCTGGTTCTGATCGGCCTCTACGCGAATTTCTTCTACGCCACGCAGTGGTGGAATAATTTCAACCCGAACTATCCAGACGCCTACACGTTCGAGAAACGCAACGTTTCTGCCGGCGAGCAGGTTTCCGCCGGCGCCGGGACGGACACGGCGAAAACCTGTGGCAACTCGGCGATCGCCCAGGTTGCCGCCGATCTGACGGATTTCAACGTCAATCAGAATGCCTGGATCTCGTCGATGATCCTCTACAGGCTCGGCCTGTTCGGCATCGACTGGGACAACACGCCCTGGATGGACAACAAGGCGTCCTTCCAGCGCGGCATCAACCAGGCGGTGCGGCGCACCGCGACCGAGCTGGCCGACAATCTCGGCCGCGTGCGCACGACTTCGCAGATCGATGCCGACCTCCAGGATGCGCGCGGCAATCTGCAGTTCGACGAGTATACCTGGTATTTCGGGCTGAACCCGTTCGGCCCCAAGACGCCGACGCCTAGCTATTATCGCGACGCGGTGCGCAAGCTGCGTTCCTTCAATGCGCGTCTGGCCACCTGCCAGGCGACCTTCGACGCGCGCGCCGACAATCTCAAGCAATATATCGACCGCATCGCCTCGGATATCGGCTCGACCTCGGCAATTCTCAAGGAGCGCGCCGAAAACCACAACAATGGTTGGTTCGATACCCGCGCCGACGACCGCTTCTGGTTCGCCTATGGCCAGCTCTACGCCTATTACGGCCTCATGAAGGGTGCCCAGGCCGACTTCGAGGGCGTGCTCAAGGAAAAGCACCTGCAGAATCTCTGGGACACGATGGACCAGCAGTTCGTCTCGGCGCTGCGCATCCAGCCTTTCATCATAGCCAATGGCCGCGAAGATGGCTGGCTGCTGCCGACGCATCTGACGACGATGGGCTTCTACATCCTGCGCGTGCGCTCCAACATGGTCGAGATCAGCAACGTTCTGACCCAATAGCCCGGCTGTCAGCGGTCAGGGGAGATGGCGGATTTGCGCCTTCGCCCCTGTCGCTTTTCGCGCATTAGGCGGCTGTTTTGAGACGGCGAAACGGCCCCCGCTCTGGCTTCTATACGGCGCAATGACCAGGGCCGAAAAGACTACCTTGAAGAGGCCCGGCGACGGAACACTCTTTCTTAACAGGAAACATTGTTGCATGGAAGTTGACGCCGCGCCAACGACATGGTTAGAACATGCCCTTGCGTCCGGGCGGCGTTTCGACCATGCACGAATGATCGAACCCCTCCCCTCCACCGCCTACTCCAGAGGAAAGCCGTCATGGCCGAAGTGAAGTCCGACATCGAGATTGCGCGCGCCGCCAGGAAAAAACCGATCCAGGAGATCGGCGCCAAAATCGGCATCCCGACCGAGCATCTGCTGCCCTATGGTCACGACAAGGCCAAAGTGTCTGCCGAGTTCATCAAGT
>NZ_JARTVT010000041.1:0-41577 GCF_029625685.1 Mesorhizobium sp. WSM4976 | reverse complement strand
TCACGGTGGCGCGGGACCAACGCCCAATCAGCTCTTAAACTGATTCAACGCAATCGTGAGGTTGCCTGATGAGCGAACCCCTGCTGGTCCTCGACAATGTCACCAAGAACTACGGCGCCATTCAGGCGCTCCGCGGCATCAGCTTTTCGATCGGACGCGGCGAGGTTGTGGCCCTGCTCGGCGACAACGGCGCCGGCAAGTCGACGCTGGTCAAGATCATTGCGGGCGGGCTGGAGCCGACCTCGGGCCGCATGCTTTTCGAAGGCAAGGAATTCCTCGCAAAATCTCCGGCCGAGGCCAAGGCCGCCGGCATCGAGACCGTCTACCAGGACCTCTCGCTCTGCACCAATGTCGATGTGGTCGCGAACTTCTTCATGGGACGTGAGATCACCCGCAAGGTGCTGGGTGTACCCGTGCTCGACGAGCGCGCCATGGAAGCGGTGGTCGGCAGGGCGCTGGCCAATGCCGGCACGCGTATTCCGTCGCTGCGTACGAAAGTCGAGCATCTCTCTGGCGGCCAGCGGCAGGCGATCGAGCTCAATCGCTTCGTCCATTGGGGCGGTAAGCTGGTGCTGCTCGACGAACCCTTCGCCGCGCTCGGTGTCGAACAGACCCGTCGCGGCCTCGACATGATCCGTCAGGTGGCGAGCCAAGGTATCGGCGTCGTCATCATCACCCACATCATGCAGCAGGCCTTCCAGGTCGCCGACCGGATCGTGGTGATCCGCCAGGGCGTCGTGGCCGGCGACGTTGCCCGCAACAAGACAAGTCCCGACGCGGTGATCAACATGATTACCGGGGAGACGCTCGCCGGTGCCGGACCGGCGGGCTGAGAAACAATGAGGGGTCCGGCGCAAGAGGAGCGAACGACATGAAGCGACTGCTACTTTCTGTCTTCGGTATCCTGGCACTGGCCATTGCCACGCTAACGCCGGCATTCGCCCAGTCCAAGGGTACCGTCTATTACCTGGTCCCGACATTGCTTGACGAATTCCAGACCGGCTCGGTGAGCGCGCTGGAGCTGTTCCTGAAACAGGTCGGCTATGAGATGAAAACACTGAACGCGGACAACAAGACCGACGCTCAGCAATCGCAGATGAATGACGTTATCGCGCTGAAGCCCAAGGCGATCATCCTTGCCGCGGTCGATTTCAACGCGTTGAAGCCGTCCGTCGAAGCCGCCCGCGCTGCCGGCATCCCGGTGGTCGAGTTCGACCGCCAGATTACCGCGACGCCGTCCGACTTCACCTCGGTCGCAGGCACGGTAGAGATCGGTCACATCGCGGCCGACCAAGCCGAGGCCCTGCTGAAAGCCAAGAACGGCTCCGTCAAGGGCAAGATCCTCCAGGTGCTCGGCGATCCGGGCGATCCCTACACGCTCGATATCCAGAAGGGTTTCGAGGAGAAGATGAAGGCGTTTCCGGACGTCAAGATCATCTCGCTGCCGGCAATGCAGTGGGAAGCCAGCAATGCTGGCACCATCGTCGCCGACCAGATGCTGGCCAATCCAGACATCGACCTGATCTTCAGCCATGCCGCTCACCTCTCGGTCGCCGCGGTCGCCTCGCTGGAGGCCGCCGGCAAGAAGCCGGGCGATGTCATGCTGATGAGCTCGAACGGTGCGCCGGTCGGCCTCGATCTTATCCGCAAGGGCTGGCTGAACGTCGAGGTCGAGCAGCCGCTCTACGCCCAGGCCGCCGCCGTCGCCATGTTCATGGATAAGGTCGCCAACAAGCAGGAGATCAAGCCGGGCGACTACGACGTGCTCGGCCTGAAGTCCGTCGTGACCAAGGAAGCCTGGGGACCCAACATCAAGATCCCCGGCGCCGCGATCACCAAAGCAAACGTCGACAATCCCGCCTTCTGGGGCAACCAGAAGCCGCCGACGGATACGGTCAAATCCGTCGAATAGGCTTTTCCAGCAGAGCTCCGGGCCGCCGCGGCCCGGGGCCCGCAGCGCGTCCGCACAGAAGCGGTCGCGCCTCCCGTCCCGACGCCAACCGGATCGCCCAATGAATCCGCGCACTCGCCATAGTCTCGAGCTCGTGCTCGACAATCTCGTCTGGTTCATGCTGGTCTTCGTGCTGGCGGTTTTCTCACTCTTCATTCCGAACTTCTTCCAGCTCGGCATCTTCGCCAACATCGTCGAGGCTTCGAGCGTGCTGGGCGTCATGTCGATCGGCCTGGCGCTGGTCATCATTGCCGGCCACATGGATCTTTCGGTCGAATCAGTAGCCGCCCTCAGCGCCATGGCGGTCGGCATCATGTTCTGCTCGTCCGGCATCGGCCTCGGCGTGCAACTCCATCCGGATTGGCTGATGGTGCCGGTATCGCTCGCCATCGCGCTGGCGGCGGGCGCGACCATCGGTGTCATCAACGGGCTCCTCATCGTCAGATTGAAGATGAGCGCCTTCATCATCACGCTCGCTTCCTACATCTGGGTGCGCGGCCTCGTGCTGGTCATCTCCGGCGGCCGCTCTGCGCAAGACTTGGCACCGGCAATCCGCTGGTTCGGCATCCAGCGCCTCGCCGGACTGCCTCTCACCGCATGGATCGCAATCGGTTGCTTCGTGGTCTTCTCGCTTATTTTGGCCAAGACACCGTTCGGCCGGCATCTGGTGATGATCGGCGGCAACGAGACGGCGACCTTCCGCGCCGGCATCCGCGTCAACCGCAACCTGATCGTCGCCTTCGTGCTCGCCGGCGCCATTGCCGGGCTTGCCGGTTGGCTACTTGCCATCCGCACGTCCGGCGCCACCGCCAATCTCGGCGTCGGCCTCCTGTTCAACGCGTTCGCCGCCGTCGTCATCGGCGGCGTCAGCCTGAAGGGCGGCGTCGGCACGCTGCCAGGGGTTTATGCCGGCGTGTTGCTGCTGTCGGCGATCAACACGGCCATCAACCTGATGGGCCTGCCGGCCAATTTCACCCAGGTCATCCATGGTCTGCTGGTGCTGGCGGCGGTGCTGCTCGACGCTTTCAAGCAAACCATACGTCAAAAACTCGCATGACAGGACGACTCGCATGACAGGACGCATCGAAGGCAAGGTGGCGGTAGTCGTCGGAGCCGCGCGAGGCATCGGCAAGGGCATCGCCCAGCGCTTTGCCGAGGAAGGCGCAAGGCTGGTGCTCGCCGACAGCGAAGCCGAGGCCGGCCACGCGAGCGCCGATGAGCTCGGCGCGGCCTTCATTCACACCGACATTTCGAAGATGGCCGACGCGGACGCCGTTGTTGCATTGGCGCTGGAACGCCATGGCCGCCTCGACATCATCGTCCAAAACGCCGGCATCTACCCTTGGCAACTGATCGAGAACACCAGCCCGGAAGACTGGGACCGGGTCATGGCGGTCAATCTGCGCGGCGCCTTCAACACCGCGCGCGCTGCACTCCGACCGATGAAAGCGCAGCAGGGCGGCCGCATGCTCTTCACATCCTCGATCACCGGTCCACAGGTGAGCAGCCCCGGTCACGGTCACTATTCCGCCAGCAAGGCCGGCATCAACGGCTTCATCCGCGCCGCGGCCCTGGAGTTTTCCGGCTACGGCATCACCGTCAACGGCGTCGAGCCAGGCAATATCCTGACCGAAGGCATGAAGCTGCATCGCGACGCAGCTTTCATCAAGAGCATGGAAGACGCCGTGCCGCTTGGACGCCTCGGCACGCCGCGCGACGTCGCCAATGCCTTCCTGTTCCTGGCCTCCGATGACGCCAGCTACATCACCGGGACCACGATTGTCGTCGATGGCGGCCAGCTCCTGCCGGAAGGGCAGGATTTCCGCCTGACGCCGCCGTGATTCGTCGCGGCTTCGATCACCGCCCTTCCATCGCGGGTGCGACGGCGACGCCGCTCTTGAACGACCGGCTCGTTCATCGCCTATTCAACCGGCCTGTTGTAGCATAGTGAGCTTGAATCGCACGGAGGACAAATCGTGTCAAAAACCCCAAGCTTCTTGATTCGAATGGCATTGGCAGTGATCTGCCTCGTCGGCTTGGCCGCAACCGCCACAGCCCTTTTCCCCACCTCCGCTTCGGCCCAGCAACTGCGGCGATGCGCCAATGAAGGCGGAATATGCCGCCTGCCCTATTCCACGGAAGTGGTCTACGGCGCGCGCGGTCGAATGACCTCGCGTTTTTTCGATCGCCGAGCCGTGCCTTGCTCAAATCGCGTTTTTGGTGACCCGGCCCCGGGACGCGAGAAGGCCTGCTATTTCGTGGCGCGCGGCGGCGACTATGGCGGTGACGACAATTACGGGGGCGATTATGGCTCGCGCCCGGACAGCGGCGAATGGGTCGCCTGCGCCAGGGAGGGTGATTTCTGCGATTTCCGTGGCCGCGCGATGGTCAGATACGGCGCACGTGGCCGGTATACGCAAGACGTCTTCAGGAACGGCGTCGACTGCAGCAACGAGGCCTTTGGCGACGATCCCGCCCCGGGTGCTCACAAACGCTGCTACATCAGGCAGTAGGCCTGAATAAAGCCTCGACAAGGTGGCGGCCTTGAAAGGGCCTCCACCCTGCTTATACGGCCAGAACACGCGTCAAAGCGGTCGTGCAAGTAGAATTCTTGCGCTTGATTCCCTTAAGAAAATGGCGCGAGTGACGGGGCTCGAACCCGCGACCTCCGGCGTGACAGGCCGGCACTCTAACCGACTGAGCTACACCCGCGCACTGACGAGCACGTGTCAGGCGTGTCGTCGTTGGGGCGCTGGATAAGGGGTTCGTCTGCAGGTGTCAAGCGCGGCATTCAAGCATAACAACAAACAGGAGAAGGTTTTTTGACAACGGCGCTGGGGCGGGGGAAATCCGCCCTATGGCGGGCGCCTCAGGCCGTTCATTTGCCCTTGCGAATGCGGCCCTAACTGCTTAAAGGTCCGCGCTCAAGCGGGCGATTAGCTCAGTTGGTAGAGCGCTTCGTTTACACCGAAGATGTCGGCGGTTCGAGCCCGTCATCGCCCACCAGTCCGCCGAACAAGCTAATGCGAACGGCGAGATCTGCCTATCGTTGGCTCCTCGGAGTCACAAGTTCGAACTAACCAGTCCGCCCATTGGCATCAGCTTGCCGTTTCGGCATTCTCCACCCGCGCGAATGTCGCGGCAGGTTTGCCAATGGAGGGCCTTTCTCGGAACCATTCCAACCTTGTCCCGTTCCGCCCTCGGACGAAAAACGGGAGAGATCAGATGGCTGTGAGATGTCGCATTTCCATCGACGACGAGAGGAATGTCGACGAGCTTGCCTTCCAGGAATTGCCGCGGGGCGGCGAAAGCGTGTCGATACCGGTCGAGGGAGCGAACAGGGACCTCCGGGTGCTCCGCGTCGTGCATATGCCCGGCAGCGAGCAAGGCGCAACGACGATTCTGGAACTGACCAGCAGGATTCTGTAGCGCTATCCCCTTTTTATCATTCGCCCAGGACCACCCCGGATGCGATAATCTGGGCCGTCCGCTCGGTGAGCCTCTGGCGCTTCACGAGCGTGGGTTTTTCGTAAGGTTTCTTCATCCTGCCGTTCCAGCGTTGCAAAGCAGGAGGATGAACGCGCTCGTTTGAGGAGCGTTCCGGGTCAAGGCGCCGCTTGATAAACCGCGTGAACTACGAGCTCATGCCTTCGCGAGCAGCGCCTCGACCTCCTTGAGGGTCGGCATGGACGGCGCGGTGCCGTGGCGAGTCACTGAAATGCCGGCGACCGCGCAGGCGAAGCGCACGGCCTCCAGCGGCTCGACGCCCTTTGCCAAAGCGGCAGCCAAGCCGCCATTGAAAGCATCGCCCGCGCCCGTCGTCTCGACCACCGGACCGGCATTGACCGCGCCGACATGTTCGGAGCGGTCTTTGGTGTGCAGAAGCGCGCCCTTTTCTCCCAGCGTCACGATGACGGCGCCGACACCCTTGGCCAGCAGCGCGTCGGCGGCGCGGCGGGCGTCGTCGACCGACGACACCTTGATGCCGGTCAGACCTTCCGCCTCGGTCTCGTTGGGCGTGACATAGTCGCAGAGCGCGTAAATGCGGTCCGGCAGGCTGGCGGCCGGCGCTGGGTTGAGAATGGTCGTCACCCCTGCCCCGCGCGCGATCTCAAGTGCCTTCAAGGCTGCATCGATCGGCTGTTCGAGCTGAGTGACGAAGACTCCGGCGGAAAGGATGAGCTCGGCATGCGCCTTAATGTCTTCTGGCGAGATCAGCATCGCCGCGCCCGGACTGACGATGATGGCGTTGTTGCCGGTGCCTTCCTCGACGAAGATATAGGCCGCGCCGGTATAACTGTCAGGCGTGTCGATAACGGCGCTTTTCACGCCTGCGCCCTTCCAGGTCTGCTTGGCCATATCGGCGAACGCATCGACGCCGAGGCGGGTCAGGAAAGTGATGTCCGCGCCAAGCTTGCCTGCCGCCACCGCTTGATTCGAGCCTTTGCCGCCCGGGCCTAGCTTGAAGGAGTTGCCGAGGATCGTCTCGCCCATGCGCGGCTGGCGGTCGGCGCGATAGGCTGTGTCGGCGACGAACACCCCCAGGATCACAACAGGCTTGGCGGCAGCCATGTCCTTACTCCGCATCCGGCGGCACGACACCCTTGCGGAAGGCAAAGCAGCCATAGAAGCGGCGCTCCCCGGTCTGGATCACGCAATAGGCCTTCTTGGAGCGCTCATAGAAAGCGTAGCGCTCGATCGAGATCATCGGCCAGGGCTTACCCTCGGCGGCGTCGATCTCCTTCTGCACCTCCTTCTGCACAGGCGGTATCTCGTTCGGCTTGCCGACGATCTCCATGCGCGCCGCCGCATCGTTGACGAACGTATCTAGCGGATAGAGTGACAGCACCGCCTTCACCACGTCGGCCGCCGGCGCATCGATGCGCAAGAGCTTGCCGAGCACGGTCTGCCGCGCCACCGAATCCGACGGAAAGTTTGTGTCGGCGATGATCAGGTCGTCGCCATGACCCATCGCCCGCAGCGCCTGGAGCACATCGGCGTTGAGCAGCGGATTGATCCCTTTGAGCATGGTTTCCTCTTGAAGGGTTGATGCGATCAGAGACGCCTGCCGGTTTCGGCGTCGAAGAGATGGACCTGGTCGAGCCGCGGCTTGAGCTTGAGCGCGTCGCCCGGCTTGAAGTCGTGGCGCTCGCGAAACAGCGCCACCATCTCGCCCTCGCCGAAGCGCACGAACACCAAGGTTTCCGAGCCGGTCGGCTCGACCACCGAGACAGTGGATGCGACGCCGTCCGGGTGGATTTCCAGATGTTCCGGCCTCACCCCGTAGACGACGGCCTGGCCATCCTCAGCAACGGTCCCTGCCGGCATCGGGAACGCTGTGCCGGCGATCTCAACGAGCGGCTTTTCGCCCTTCCTCACGGTGCCCTTGAGCAGGTTCATCGCCGGCGAGCCGATAAAGCCGGCGACAAACAGATTGGCGGGCCGGTCGAACAGTTCCAGCGGCGCGCCTACCTGCTCGATGCGGCCGTCGCGCATCACCACGATCTTGTCGGCCATGGTCATGGCCTCGATCTGGTCGTGGGTGACGTAGATCGTGGTGGTCTTCAGCCGCTGGTGCAATTCCTTGATCTCGGTGCGCATCTGCACGCGCAGCTTGGCGTCGAGGTTAGAAAGCGGCTCGTCGAACAGAAAAACCTGCGGATTGCGCACGATGGCGCGGCCCATGGCGACGCGCTGGCGCTGCCCGCCGGAAAGCTGACGCGGGTAGCGCTTGAGATAGGGAGCGAGGTCGAGGATGTCGGCGGCGCGCTTGACGCGCTCGGCGACGACGGCTGGATCGGTGCCCCGCAGCTTCAGCGCGAAGGCCATGTTCTGCTCCACCGTCTTATGCGGATAGAGCGCGTAATTCTGGAACACCATGGCGATGTCGCGCTTCGCCGGCGGCAGGTTGTTCACGACGCGGTCGCCGATCGAGATCGTGCCGCCGGAAACCGTCTCCAGCCCGGCCACCATCCTGAGCAGCGTGGACTTGCCGCATCCTGAAGGGCCGACCAGAACGACGAACTGCCCGTCGGCAATATCGACGCTGACCTCATGCAGGACCTTGACGGTTCCGAACGCCTTGGCCACACTGCTGATCGCGACTTGAGCCATCGTCTCCCCTTTATCTTTTGTGGTGAAGCTAGCCATTGCCAACGGCAACGGCAAGTCGGTATCTTATAGATAAAAAGCCAATCTTGTTGACAAGGTAATCGATTACGCGAATAGTGGCGAGTGCCAATCCGACAGCCGGTCTTTATCCCGGAAATCGGAACTCCAGGCGACGCAGGGTGGGGCCCCACGTCCCCCTATGGTATAGGAGAACCGCAGACGTTTCGACGTCCGAGAGATTGGCAAAATCAATTCACGACTGAAGTTCTGGGAGGAACCTGAAGATGAGAGTCGATCTGTATGAAAAACTGATGCGCGCCGGCGCGAGCCGCCGCGATGTGCTGAAGGGTGCCGCCAGTATGGCGGCAGTCGCGGCCGCGTCCGGCGCCGGGCTCGGCGCGCTGACGAAACCGGCCGCAGCCGACGATGGTCTGCGCGCGAAGATCCTGCAGATTCCGGGCGTCGGCAAAGGCCAGCCGACTGATGCCGACTTCCAGAAGGTCGGCGAGCTTTGCCTTGGCGGAACCAAGTCCAACGTCAAGGAAGGTGAGTTCGCCGGTGTCGAGCTCAAATTCATGGGCCTCAACAACCAGAACCTGCACAACGTGCTGTTCCGCGGCTTCCTGAAGCCGTGGGAGGCTTATACCGGCGCCAAGATCAGCTGGATCGACCTTGCGCAGGCCGATTACAACGCCCGCCTGCAACAATCGATCGCCACCGGTACCGTCGACTTCGACATCGCTGAGATGGGCGCGCCTTTCGAGGGCGATGTCTGCGGCAAGGGGCTCACTTCGGAAATGCCGGACTGGGTCAAGAAGCAGATCGACATAGACGACCTGGTCAACTACCTGAAGCCGCCGGTTGGCACCTGGAACGGCAAGCAGTATCGCGTGACGATCGATGGCGATACGCATAACTTCAACTATCGCACCGACGTGTTCGCCGATGCCGACCTCGCCAAGCAGTGGAAGGACAGCGGTGGCGCCGGCGAATGGGGCGTGCCGAAGACCTGGCAGCAGGTCCAGGCCGTGACCAAGTTCCTCAAGGGCAAGAAGTTCAAGGGCCAGGACGTCTACGGCTATCTCGATGCGCCCAAGCCATGGGGCGGTTTCGGCTTCTACTTCCTTGGCAGCCGCGCGACCGCGTATGCCAAGCACCCGGACGACAAGGCCTGGCTGTTCGACGCCGACACGATGAAGCCGCGCATCAACAATCCGGCCTGGGTGCGTGCAATCCAGGACGTCATCGACGCCCTGCCCTCCGAGCCCGCCGACCAGATCAACGCGGATCCGAACACCACTGGTTTCCAGCAGTTCCTGGCCGGAACAGGTTCAATGATCCCCTGGTGGGGTGACATCGGCTCCAACGCCAAAACCAACGATTCCTCTGTGATTGGCGACCTTTGCGGCTTTGACATCCTGCCGGGCTCGGACGACGTTTACAATTCCAAGACCGGGAAATGGGAAAAGCTGCCGAGCGGTCCTAATTTTGCACCCAACCTCGCCTATCTCGGCTGGGGCATCTATGTCATGGCCCGCGTCGATAGCGATCCGAAAAAACAGAAAGCCGCCTGGAGCGCCGCGGCGCATCTTGGTGGCAAGGATCTGGCAATCTGGACGGCCATGTATCCGTCTGGCTTCCAGTGCTACCGCAACAGCCAGCACAACATCGACGAATGGGTGGCGGCCGGGTACGACAAGGCATTCATCACGAACTACCTTGACTCCCAGTTCAACTCCTACAACCATCCGAATGGTGCAATTGAGCCGCGCATCCCCGGCATCTTCCAGTACTACTCCGCCGCCGAGGACATCCTGGCCAACACCTTCGCCGGCAAGATGAAGGCGCAGGAAGGTGCTGACGCAATCGCGGCGGCCTGGGAAAAGCTGACGGACCAGATCGGCCGCGAAAACCAGATCAAGCTCTACAAAGCCTCGCTCGGCATGTAGGCTGACCTATGAGACGTCCGCGGCCCGATGGCACATCGTCATCGGGCCGCATCTTTACCGGCCCAGCCGGTTTGATGCGCTAAGAGGCAAGAGTGGCTGAGCAGACTTCGACCGCGAACGCGTGGCCGGCGAATCCGGCCGACCTGATCCCGCAAGGACGAAAGCGCCTCGGATGGGGCCTGCTGGCCATTGCAACGCTTTTCCTGCTGGCGATCATCGTCGTTCAGATCCTCTACAAGACTGAGATGTCCACGGTCGGTTTCGACACCTGGCGCCCCGTGGTCTACGCCTACATCCTGTGGGGCGCGGCACTCGGCGCCTGGCAGGTGCTAACGCGCGGCGAGGACGGGCAGCGCGCGCTGTTCCTTTTGCCGGCGCTGCTCTTCACCATCGCCATGGTGATCTTCCCGACACTGTTCGGCTTTTACATCGCGCTCACCGACTGGAACCTCAGTTCGTTTACAGGCCGCAGGTTCAACGGCCTCGACAATTTCTGGCAGATGCTGGCCGACCCCTACTACCGCAACGCGCTGTTCAACATGGTGCTCTATGTGCTTGCGGTGCTGGTCGAATACGTCATCGCCTTCGGTCTGGCGCTGCTGCTCAACGCGCAGATACGGGCCCGCAAATTCTTCCGCGTCGTCTTCCTGCTGCCGCTCATGCTGTCGCCGGTCGCCGTGTCCTGGATGGTCGGCAAATCGCTGATGGAGTACCGGTTCGGACCGGCCGCGACGCTGGCGCGCTATCTCGGCTGGGACAATCCCGCCTTTTTCTCCGATCCCATCACCGCCCGCATCTCGATCATGATGCTCGACGCCTGGACCTTCATCCCGTTCATGATGATCATGCTGCTTGCCGGCCTGCAGGCGATGTCGCGCGAGGTGCTGGAGGCCGCCCGTGTCGACGGCGCGAACGCATGGCAAACCTTCTGGCAGGTCACCTTTCCTCTGATGCTGCCGGTGTCCGTGACGGCGGTGATCCTGCGCATCATCTTCAAGCTGAAGCTCGCCGACATCATCATCACGCTCACCTCCGGCGGCCCCGGCGGCGCCACCGATTCCGTGTCGAGCTTCATCTATCGCGAATATCGTGACCGCTCGAATGTCGGCTACGGCACCATGCTGGCCATGGCCTATCTGATCATCATCGTCGTCTTTGTGACCTGGCTGCTGAAAGTCGCCAGTCGCTTCGTGCGCAACGTCAACTGAGCGGCATCATGAGCGTCCAGACCACCGACTACACCGTTTCCGAAATCCGCTCGCCGGCGGCTTTCATCACCAGCCGCGTCTTCATCTATGGCGCGCTTGCCTTCTGGGCATTCGTGTGCCTGTTTCCGATCTACTGGACGATCACCACCTCGTTCAAATCGGCGGTCGACGTCACGCAGGGCCATCTCATTCCCTTCGTCGACTTCACACCGGACTGGAAGGGCTGGCGCTCGCTCGGCCTATCGCCGGATTCGATCTTCCAGACCTCGACCGTCCGCGACGAGTTCCTCAAGCGCTTCATGAACTCGGTTATCACCTCGGTAGGCGCATCGGCTCTCGCCATCATCATCGGCAGCCTCGCCGCCTATGGCCTTGTCCGTTACCGCTACAAATTCGCCTGGTTCAGGAACGAGGACATCTCATTCTTCTTCCTGTCGCAGTTGATCCTGCCGCCGGTCGTGCTGGCGCTCCCCTTCCTGGTGCTCTACCGTGAGGTTGCGCTCCTCGACACCCGCATCGGGCTGGTGCTCCTCTACACGCTGATGGTGCTGCCGATCGTGATCTGGATCATGCGCGACCAGTTCAACTCCATTCCCGTCGAATTGGAGGAAGCGGCGTTGGTCGACGGGCTGTCGATCTGGGGAGCCTTCTTCCGCATCGTCATGCCGATAGCCCTGCCCGGCATGGTCGCCGCTTTCATCCTGGCGATGGTGCTGTGCTGGAACGAGTATTTCTTCGCCGCGCTTCTGACGTCGACCGACGCCAAGACAATCCCCGTCATGGTCGCGAGCCAGACCGGCTCGCAAGGCATCAACTGGTGGTCGATGGCAGCCCTGGCCACCGCCGCGATCGCGCCCCTCGCCATCATCGGCATCGCGCTCGAGCGGTACCTGATCATGGGCATGACGGCCGGCTCGGTGAAGTAGCTGGACCTCTCCTTCCCCCTTGTGGGGGAAGGAACCGCGCCTATCGCATCAGGATCGATCGCAGATGATCAAGGATCATCGCAACACCGATCTTGCCGAGGCCCGCCGATGCCTCGGCTGCGTCTTTCGTGTACCAGCCGGTGTTGTCGGCGAAATGCTTCTCGTCCACAGCCTCGGGACATAGCGCCAGCATCAGCGAGGTTTCGCCTTTGCCGGCGTGATCGAACGGATATTTGCCGTTCATCGCGGCCGGCATCAGCGGATGCACCTGCACCCAGTTGAAGACATTCTCGCCCTGTGCATGGCCGGCATAGTAATCGGCCATGCTGTTCGACCCCCACCAACCCTCGCCACGTTCCATTTCCAGAAAGCGGAAGATCGCCTGGCGGCCGGCGGTCTTGAAGGCGAGGTCGGTCGGCATGCCGGCCACGAAATTCTCGGTCTGGTGGTGGATGATGGCGTGGATGTTGCGGAAGCCGATGCGCAGCAGGCCGTAGAACAATTCCTCGGCGAAAGGCGAAAGCACCCGACCGCCGACCTGCACCGAGCCGCTGCCTTCCGGCGGAGCCACCGCATAGCTTGCCGCGCCGTAATAGAAGGGAGGCAGGATGACGAGGTCCCCCTCCTTCTCGATCAGTTCCACCGTCTTGATGACCGCCAGCGTATCCATGCCGACCGCCATGTGCTCGCCATGATATTCGACCACGCCGAGCGGCAGCACGACCGGCCAGTTCTCCTCGATCGCCTTGCGGATCTGGTGAGGCAGCATCAACTCGTAGCGCATTCCCTACTCCATATTGGTGTGCCTGGCGCGCATCGCTTCCGGCGTCGCATTGGTCAGCGCCTGGAGCTTCAGCACCATGATCTCGAACAAAAGGAACAGCGCGCCTTCGAACAGCGAGCCCATGGGCAGGACCGAGCTTCTTGCCGCGCCCTGGTCACTCGCCATGGTCTGGGCGGGAACGACCAGGATGAAATCGGCGAGTTTCGCCGCGCTGCCTGCCGGTTCGGCCGTCAAGAGCAGCACCGTCGCGCCGGCATCGCGCGCAACCCGCATCAAGGTCAGCACCGTGGTGGTCTCGCCCGGCCCCGAACTCGCCAGGAACACGTCGCCCTGCCCCAGCGGCGGCGTGGTCATGTCGCCGACCACCGAGACCGGCAGGCCGAGATGGTAGAGCCGCATGGCGAAGCCCTTCACCTGCAGCGCCTCGCGGCCGCAGCCGTAGACGGCGACCCTGCCCGCGCCGGCCAGCATTTGGCAGGCGGCGTCGATCCTGGCTTCATCCGTGCGCGCCAGCACCGCGCCAAGTTCGTCCAGCGCGGTCGCGAACATGCCTGATCCGGCTTCGGTCATGACGGCTCACCCTGTCTGCGCGATATAGCGAGTCCCTATCGGCTTGCGGCACGCTCCCGCGAAAGGCTTGTTTTTGTTCATGCTACCATTGCGAAAATCGCTGTCCAACGAGCCTCGGCACTTTTGCTGGGCCACCAGCGTGATAGTGTCATGTCAGACAAATCACTCCAGGACACGGTCAAACATGAAGACACGGCACTTCGACCGCATCGGCAATGGCGGCATCACCTTCACCGAGCTCGGCTTCGGCACCGCGCCGCTCGGCAATCTCTACCGCGCCATCTCTGACGAGGACGCCTCTGCCACCCTGGAAGCGGCATGGGCGGCTGGATGCCGCTATTTCGACACCGCGCCGCTGTACGGCCTTGGCCTGTCGGAAACCCGCCTCAACCCCTTCCTGCGCGGCAGGAAGCGTGACGACTATGTGCTGTCGAGCAAGGTCGGCCGCCTCATGCGCGTCGCCCCGCCGGACCAGCGCACCGGCATCGGCAAGTTCTTCGAGACGCCGTCGCGCAGGGAAGTCTACGACTACTCCTATGACGGCGTCATGCGCTCCTTCGAGGCCTCCCTGGAGCGCCTTGGCGTCGACCGCATCGACATCCTCTTCGTGCACGACGTCGACATCTTCACCCATGGCAGCAAGGAAGCCTCGGATGCCCGCATCGAGGAGTTCATGTCGTCCGGCTATTACGGGCTGCTTTCGCTGCGCGACCAAGGGGTGATCAAGGCCTTCGGGGGCGGCATCAATGAGTGGCAGGTCGCCCAGACGCTCGCCGAGCGTGGCGACTTCGATTTGTTCCTGCTCGCCGGCCGCTACACGCTGCTCGAACAGGAAGCGCTGCAGTCCTTCCTGCCGCTTTGCCAGAAGCGCGGCATCGGCATCGTGCTGGGCGGCCCCTACAATTCCGGCGTGCTTGCGACCGGGCCGAAGCCTGGCGCCTTCTACAATTATAGCGAGGCGCCGAAGGAGATCCTTGATCGCGTGGCGCGTATCGAGGCCGTCTGCAAGCGCCACAATGTGCGCCTGATCGAAGCGGCGCTGCAATTCCCGCTGCAGCACCCTTCGGTGATGTCGGTGATCCCAGGCGGCCAGCGGCCTGCCGAAGTTGAAAGCAACCGGGCGCTGCTCGACACCAAAATACCGGCGGCGCTGTGGGCGGATTTGAAACAGGAAGGCCTGATGCGTGCCGACGCGCCGACGGCCTGAACCGGCTGCCTATCGACTGAAAAAAGAAAAGCCGGGCAAGCCCGGCTTTTCTGCACTTAAAGAAAAAGGTCTTAGTTGACCGCGTCTTTGAGGCCCTTGCCGGCCGAGAATTTCGGCACGGTGCGCGCCGGAATCTTCACTTCGGCGCCGGTCTGCGGATTGCGGCCGGTCGAAGCAGCGCGTTTTGACACGGTGAAATTTCCGAAGCCGACAAGCCGGACATCGCCGCCCTTCTTCAGTTCGCCTGTGATCACGGAGAACACCGCATCGACGGCGGACTGCGCATCAGCCTTCGAAATGCTTGCGGCATCGGCGACAGCGGACACCAGTTCGTTCTTGTTCATCAAAATTCCCTTCCATGAGAAAACCGGAACTTACGACTCATCCGGCAGGAAACGGACTTTAGAAAGAAGCGTTCAGGAACCCAAGCCGAAAACCGCGGAATTCCGGGCTTTTTTCCATTTTTTCATGGCTTTTTCACATGAAAAAGCCGGGCTCACGGCCCGGCTCTCTCATTGTGCGTTGCACTAACAACTTTTGTTAGTGCGCCAGCGACTTTCCGGCATCGTCGCCGCTGTCAACCGGAGCCGGCGCATTGACCGGCTCGACCCACTCGATCGGCTCCGGCATCCGGGTGAGCGCGTGCGCGAGCACCTCGCCGACCCGCGAGACTGGAACGATCTCCATGCCGTTCTTCACATTGTCCGGAATGTCCGCCAGATCCTTGACGTTCTCTTCCGGGATCAGGACCTTCTTGATGCCGCCTCGCAAAGCCGCGAGCAGCTTCTCCTTCAGGCCCCCGATCGGCAGGATGCGGCCACGCAGCGTGATCTCGCCGGTCATCGCCACATCGGCCCGGACCGGGATACCCGTCAGCACCGACACGATGGCCGTGGCCATAGCGGCACCGGCGGACGGGCCGTCCTTCGGGGTCGCGCCCTCCGGCAAGTGGACGTGGATGTCGCGCTTGTCGAACAGCGGCGGCTCGATGCCGAAATCGATGGCGCGCGAGCGGACATAGGAAGCAGCCGCCGAGATCGATTCCTTCATCACGTCGCGCAAGTTGCCGGTCACCGTCATGCGGCCCTTGCCGGGCATCATGACGCCTTCGATCGTCAGCAGCTCGCCGCCGACTTCCGTCCAGGCAAGACCCGTGACCACGCCGACCTGATCGTCGGCCTCGACCTGGCCGAAGCGGAAGCGCGGCACGCCAAGATAATCGGCGAGGTTTTCCGCCGTGATCTTCACCGTCTTCTTCTTCGTCCGCAGGATCTCGGTCACCGCCTTGCGCCCGAGCTTCATCAGCTCGCGCTCAAGGCTTCGCACGCCGGCTTCCCGCGTATAGGTCTGGATGATGCCGCGGATCGCGTCCTCGCCGACCGAGAATTCGTTCGGCTGCAGGGCATGGTCACGGATCACCTTGGGCATCAGGTGGCGCTTGGCGATCTCGATCTTCTCGTCCTCGGTGTAACCGGCGATACGGATGATCTCCATGCGGTCCATCAAGGGCGCAGGGATGTTCAGCGTGTTCGCCGTGGTCACGAACATCACGCTCGACAGGTCGTATTCGACCTCGAGGTAATGGTCCATGAACGTCGAGTTCTGCTCCGGATCGAGCACCTCGAGCAGGGCCGATGACGGATCGCCGCGGAAGTCCTGGCCCATCTTGTCGATCTCGTCGAGCAGGAAGAGCGGGTTGGACTTCTTGGCCTTCTTCATCGACTGGATGACCTTGCCGGGCATCGAGCCGATATAGGTCCGCCTGTGACCGCGGATCTCGGCCTCGTCACGCACGCCGCCGAGCGCCATGCGGATGAACTCGCGGCCGGTCGCCTTGGCGATCGACTTGCCGAGCGAGGTCTTGCCGACGCCGGGCGGTCCGACGAGGCACAGGATGGGCCCCTTCAGCTTCTTTTGCCGGCTCTGCACTGCAAGATACTCGACGATGCGCTCCTTGACTTTGTCGAGGCCGAAATGGTCGGCATCGAGCACGTCCTGCGCATAGTTCAGGTCCTGCTTGACCTTGGAGTTCTTGCCCCACGGGATCGACAGCAGCCAGTCGAGATAGTTGCGCACCACCGTCGATTCAGCCGACATCGGCGACATCGAGCGCAGCTTCTTCAATTCGGCTTCCGCCTTCTCGCGGGCCTCCTTGGAGAGCTTGGTCTTCTTGATGCGCGCCTCGATCTCGGCGGCCTCATCGCGGCCGTCCTCACCCTCGCCGAGCTCCTTCTGGATCGCCTTCATCTGCTCGTTGAGGTAGTATTCGCGCTGTGTCTTCTCCATCTGGCGCTTGACGCGCGAGCGGATGCGCTTCTCCACCTGGAGCACGGAGATTTCGGCTTCCATGAAGCCCATCGCCTTCTCCAGACGCTCCTTCACAGAGAGCGTGGCGAGCATCTCCTGCTTCTCGGGGATCTTGATGGCGAGATGCGAGGCAACCGTGTCGGCGAGCTTGGAATAGTCGTCGATCTGGCTGGCGGCACCCACCACTTCGGGCGAGATCTTCTTGTTCAGCTTGACGTAGTTCTCGAAGTCGGTGACGACCGAGCGGGCAAGCGCCTCGATCTCGACCTCTTCCTCTTCCGGCTCGGCGAGCGCGGTGGCGCGGGCCTCATGGAAATCGGCGCGGTCGGTGAACGAGACGATCTTGGCGCGCGAGGCGCCCTCGACCAGCACCTTCACGGTTCCGTCGGGAAGCTTCAAGAGCTGCAGCACATTGGCGAGCGTGCCGATGTCGAAGATCGCATCGGGCTCAGGATCGTCGTCGGCTGCATTCATCTGGGTGGCAAGCAGGATCTGCTTCTCCTGACCCATCACCTCTTCCAGCGCCTTGATCGACTTTTCACGGCCCACGAAGAGCGGAACGATCATATGCGGGAACACGACGATATCGCGCAGTGGGAGGACTGCGAAAACGCCGTCGCCGGAAGCCTTGGATATCTTGGCCATTGTCCAACCTTTCATGTCGCGGCCGCTTATTTTAGCCAACCGCGAATCTCATATTAACGACCGAGTGTCGTTCCGCCTACCACCGTTTGTGACGGGAGTTTTACAGCACAGAATTCGGCGCCTCGGCCTTCTGCTGTTAGGTGGATGCAGCCGGGGCAAAGATCAAGGGTTAACACGGTCGCTCGACCCGTTCCATCGCATATCCCTGCCCCGTTGACAGCAAAACGGCGCCACGCGGGCGCCGTTCCATGAAAATGACGGGTCAAGTGCCATTTCAGGCGCTGACATTGCCCTTCTTTTCCTTCTGCTCGGAATAGATGTAGAGCGGTCGCGCGTTACCGGACACCACCTCTTCCGAAATCACCACTTCGCGCACGCCCTCCAGCGCTGGCAGCTCGAACATCGTGTCGAGCAGGATCGCTTCCATGATGGAGCGCAGGCCACGTGCGCCGGTCTTGCGCTCGATGGCGCGCTTGGCGATCGCCGACAGCGCATTCTCATGGAACGTCAGGTCGACATTCTCCATCTCGAACAGCCGCTGATACTGCTTGACCAGCGCGTTCTTCGGCTCGGTCAGGATCTGGATCAGCGCCGGCTCGTCGAGGTCTTCAAGCGTCGCCAGAACCGGCAAACGGCCCACGAATTCCGGGATCAGGCCGAATTTCAACAGATCCTCCGGCTCGACCTGGCGGAACAGGTCGCCCGTGCGCCTATCCTCTGGCGAGGCCACCGTGGCGCCGAAGCCGATCGAGGTCTTGCGGCCTCGATCCGAGATGATCTTGTCGAGGCCCGCGAAGGCGCCGCCGCAGATGAACAGGATGTTGGCAGTGTCGACCTGCAGGAATTCCTGCTGCGGATGCTTGCGGCCGCCCTGTGGCGGCACCGAAGCGACCGTGCCTTCCATGATCTTCAAGAGCGCCTGCTGCACGCCCTCGCCCGACACGTCTCGGGTGATCGACGGATTGTCCGACTTGCGCGAGATCTTGTCGATTTCGTCGATATAGACGATGCCACGCTGGGCGCGCTCGACATTGTAGTCGGCCGACTGCAGCAGCTTCAGAATGATGTTTTCGACGTCCTCGCCGACGTAACCGGCTTCGGTGAGCGTCGTGGCGTCGGCCATGGTGAAGGGCACGTCGATGATGCGGGCAAGCGTCTGCGCCAGCAGCGTCTTGCCGCAGCCGGTCGGGCCGATCAGCAGGATGTTGGACTTCGCCAACTCGACGTCATTGTTCTTGCCGGCATGCGCGAGGCGCTTGTAATGGTTGTGCACCGCCACCGACAGCACGCGCTTGGCGTAGGGCTGGCCGATGACATAGTCGTCGAGGACCTTGAGGATCTCCTGCGGTGTCGGCACGCCCTCGCGCGACTTCACCATCGAGGTCTTGTTCTCCTCACGGATGATGTCCATGCAGAGCTCGACGCACTCGTCGCAGATGAAGACCGTCGGTCCGGCGATCAGCTTGCGGACTTCGTGCTGGCTCTTGCCGCAAAACGAGCAGTAAAGCGTGTTCTTTGAATCACCACCGCCGTTGCTGACCTTGCTCATTTTTCTGTCCTTTCACCAACGCCCGCCGGTGGTCTGGCTTGAGTGACGTCTCACCAATCTATCGCGGGAATCCGCCACCGCCAGTGTCCCTGCTCACACAGCGCATTCCGTACGAAACACGAAATCAGAAAACGCGGCAATGATTCGCAGCAACCCCATGCAAAGCTAAGCCGTCGAAAATCAACATAGCCTTAACGTAGGCAATCCCAACGCCTCAGGGAACAGCCAAATGTGGCCGAAATGCCGCAAGCCGCGCCAAAAGCGCGTTATGCTGCCATTTGCCGTCGATTGTCAGGCTGAAGCCGTGGCTGTCTCGGCGGCCTCGCGGCTCGATATGACCTTGTCGATCAGACCGAAATCCCGGGCTTCGTCCGCGGTCATGAAATGGTCGCGGTCGAGCGTCCGCTCGATCTCCTCGTAGCTCTTGCCGGTATGCTTGACATAGACCTCGTTCAAGCGGCGCTTCAGCTTGATGATGTCTTGCGCATGACGTTCGATGTCCGACGCCTGACCCTGGAAGCCGCCTGACGGCTGATGGACCATGATACGGGCGTTGGGCGTGGCGAAACGCATGTCCTTGTGGCCGGCGGTTAGAAGCAGCGACCCCATCGAGGCTGCCTGGCCAATGCAAAGCGTCGACACTGCCGGCTTGATGAACTGCATGGTGTCGTAAATCGCCATGCCCGAGGTGACGACGCCGCCAGGCGAATTGATGTAGAGGTTGATTTCCTTCTTGGGGTTCTCCGCCTCGAGGAACAAAAGCTGTGCACAAACCAGCGTCGCCATCCCGTCCTCGACCGGGCCGGTGATGAAGATGATGCGTTCCTTCAACAGGCGCGAGAAAATGTCATAGGCGCGCTCGCCGCGATTGGTCTGCTCGACCACCATCGGAACGAGGTTCATGTAGGTTTCAACGGGGTTCTTCATGGACTACCCTTGTTGGAGATAGATTTCCGGCACCTTGATATACGAGCAACGGCGCGGAATCGTTCTGGATCGGTTATGACCTAAATAGGATGCCGGCTCACCCTAGCGCAAGGCCGCCTCTCCTAGCCATCTGGTTAAGTCGAGTAAAGCGCGGCAGCCTCAGGAAACACGGCCGATTTGATCGGCGCGACGGCTTCGGTCGTGGTTGGCCGCATGAAGGCATCCGTGAGGTAGCAATTTCTTAACCGCGCCGCTTAACGAAAAGCCTCGAAATCACTGCCGGCTCCCGGACCTTCCGCTACAGTCCTGCGTTGTGAAGGCGTCCTTTCCAACGGGGAATGTCATGATCCGCAAACACTCCGCATCGCTGGCAGCGGTCGCGATGCTTGCCAGCGTCTCAGGAACCGCCGCCGGCGGCCGCGCGCTCGAATGCTATGAGCCGATCCATAGGCCGGCACTTTACGACACCGTCTACGAAGATGTGATGCTAAGCCCCGGCGGACAGGTGGTCGATTACGACGCGCCGATCTTCGGCACCTATCAAAGCGTGGACCAGATCGGGCCGGCGCGCGTCACCTATGAGACCGCGCCGGCTGTCACGCGCACGCTCTACCATACGGTCAAGGTCGATAATGGCGGCTATGCCTGGGAGTGGCGCGTCATCCATGGCCGCAAGGTGCTGTGCAAGGTATGGCGCAAGGCCCGCTATGCGCGTGTGGCCGAAACGGTCCTAATCCAGCCGGAGCGCGTCCGGCGCGTCGTTCAGCCGGCGGAATATGAAGCGGTTGCGCATGAAGTGCTGGTGCGGCCGCAGCAAGTCCGCATCCGGGAAATCCCGCCTTCATACGGGACAGTGGCGCGTCGGGTGGTGGTGCGGGATGGTTCTACCAGCTGGCGGCGGGTGCATATCCCGCGGCATTGCCAGAATTAGGCGGTACTCGCCTGCGGGTTGCAGTCGGCCGGGCCGCGTAGCCGCGTACCGACCGTGCCTATTGCTGGCTTAGCCCAGATCGATGTCGAGAATGGCCATCGAGAAATTATAGTCGCCATCGTCCTCGTCCTTAAAGACGATGCCGAGGAACTCGTCGCCGACATAGACCTCGGCCGAGTCTTCCTTGCGCGGCCGCGCCTTGACCTGCAGCTTGGGGTTCTGGAAGACGCGCTTGAAATAGGCGTCCAGCTTTCTGATCTCGTCAGGCTTCAAAAGTCATCTCCGAAATGTCGGCTTTGTTCGTGGGAACGCGCTTCTGACACGCCAACAATGGCCATGTAAAGGCAAGCCGGCAGGATAACATGGAAGAAGCCGAGCAGAACGGCGACCCGTTCGGCCGCCTCCGGCAAGCGTCGGTCAAATATCGAAGCTGACCACGTGGTCCATGCTCTGCGACGGCAGGAGCTGGTCCATCTGCCGCGAAGGCTGGTCGCAGCCGGTCTCGCCGACGACGCGCGCCGGCACGCCGGCGACCGTCTTATTGTGCGGCACGGGCGAAAGCACCACCGAGCCGGCCGCGATTTTCGAACAATGGCCGATCTCGATATTGCCGAGGATCTTGGCGCCGGCGCCGATCAGCACGCCGCGGCGGATCTTCGGGTGGCGGTCGCCATTGGCCTTGCCGGTACCGCCCAGCGTCACCCCATGCAGGATCGACACGTCATCCTCGATGACGGCCGTCTGGCCGACGACTAGGCCCGTGGCGTGGTCGAGGAAGATGCCCTTGCCGATGCGGGCGGCCGGATTGATGTCGGTCTGGAACACGGAGGACGAGCGGCTCTGCAGATAGAGCGCGAAATCCCTGCGGCCCTGGTTCCACAGCCAATGCGCCAGCCGATGCGTCTGGATGGCGTGAAAACCCTTGAAATAGAGAACCGGCATGATGAAGCGGTCGCAAGCCGGGTCGCGATCATAATAGGCCTGGATGTCGACGCGAACCGTGGTGCTCCACTCCGGGTCGTCGTCCAGCATCGCCTTGAAGGTCTGGCGGATGAGATCGGACCCGATGTCCTGATGCGCCAGGCGCTCGGCCAGCCGGTGGATCACCGCTTCTTCCAGGCTCTCCTGGTTGAGGATGGTGGAATAGAGGAAGGCTGCAAGCAACGGATCGCGGTTCACCGCCTCCATCGCTTCGTCGCGGATCGACCGCCAGATCGGGTCGACCGGCTGCACCATGCTGGGGCGGGCAATCGTAATGCTGTTCATCGACGCTCTCCGGCCTTGCTCATTCTCCGGCGGCACATATAGGTCAAATCATAGCACGGTTGAACTCAATTTTCCTTAGTGCTTTGTCAAATGGACCTGGTTCACGCAGATTCAAGCGACGATGGAAAACGAACCCTTGATCGACGAGACGCTGAAAAGCGAGCTTGAGGCGCTCTACCAAGCTGCGGATCGCCACTACCACGGCTTGGCTCACATCAAGGCGATGCTGGCGCTGGCAACCGAATACCGGCAACTTCTCGATGATCCGGAGGCTGTCGAAGCCGCGATCTGGTTCCACGATGCAATCTATGACAGCCGCGCCAAGGACAATGAGGCAAAAAGCGCCCAACTGGCGGAGAAAAAGCTCGCCGGGCGCGTTGATCCACGTCGCCTCGCCCGCATAGCGGCAATGATCAACGCCACCGCCACCCACCAGTTGCCTTTGCGCGACGAGGAGACACTCAACGATGCCGCTCTTCTGCTCGACATGGATCTGGCGATCCTCGGCGCCGAACCGGCGGTGTTCGATGCCTACGAGAAAGCGGTCCGGTTGGAATATGGCTGGGTAGAGGAGCCGATGTGGCGCGCCGGCCGCGCGGACGTCCTGAAAAGCTTCCTCGCCCGGGCGCACATTTTCTATACGACAAAGTTCCGGGATCGGTTCGAGGCCCAGGCCAGGGAAAATCTCGGCCGTTCCCTGCAAGGCCTGCAAGACCAATCCTGATAGGCCCATACTCCGCCGGGCTTTGCCTCTATGTCCAAATGCAAGGCCCTGCGATCACTGTCGAACGTGAACCACTCCGGGATGGCCCCAGCATGGAAAACAGCTTCCACCAACCCGTCGACGCGGCGCAAGTGCCGCGCTTTGCCGGGCTTTCCACCTTCATGCGCCTTCCGGCAGTGCCGAGCGCGAAGAGGCTGGACATCGCCCTTGTCGGCATTCCCTGGGACGGCGGCACGACCAACCGGGCCGGCGCCCGCCACGGTCCCCGCGAAATCAGGAACCAGTCGAGCCTCATGCGCCGCGTCCACCATGTCTCGGGAACCGAGCCGTTCAGCATTGCCAATATTGCCGATGTCGGCGATCTGTCGGTCAACCCGATCAACCTGCTCGACGGGTTGAAGCGCATCGAGGACGGCATCGCCGCGATCGTTGCCGAAGGCGCCGTGCCGCTGGCCGCCGGCGGCGATCATCTGACCACGCTGCCGGTGCTGCGCGCCGTGGCCAGCAAGGCGCCGGTCGGCATGGTTCACTTCGATGCGCATTCCGATACCAACGATCGCTATTTCGGCGACAACCCCTACACCCACGGAACGCCCTTCCGGCGCGCGATCGAGGAAGGGCTGCTCGACCCCAGGCGTGTGGTCCAGATCGGGATCAGAGGCTCGATTTATGAACCAGGCGAGCACGATTGGGCGACGGCCCAGGGCGTGCGCGTCATCTATATGGAAGAATTCATCCGGCGTGGCGCCGCTTCCGTCATGCAGGAAGCGCGCGATCTGGTTGGTGACAGCCCGACCTATGTAACGTTCGACATCGATTGCATCGATCCATCCATGGCCCCCGGCACCGGCACGCCCGAGCTCGGCGGCTTCACGACGCGCGAGGCGCAGGAGATGCTTCGATTGCTGGACGGATTGAACTTCGCCGGCGCCGATGTCGTGGAGGTCGCGCCTCCCTTTGACGTTGGCGGCATGACAGCACTGGCCGGCGCGACGATGATGTTCGAGCTGCTGTGCGTCATGGCGAGGTCTCTCGCCGACAAAAGAGCGCGTGGCTAATCCGGAAAAGTCACCATCCGCCGCGCATAAGCCCTGAATCCGGCGCGTTCATAGACCGGTTGAGCGGCCGGTTGATCATAACCATCGGTGTGAAGCCAAAGCCTTTGCGGCCGATGCGACCACGCCGCGCAACCCGGTCGAGCATGAACGGCCCCAGCCGCTTGCCTTGAAAAGCCGGAACCAAGCCGAAATGAACGAGCTCGATGGCTGCCTTCCCGACGCCGTTGAATGCGCAGAAGCCCCTGGCCTCGCCATCGACGCGCAGCACATGGATATGCGTCGCGGCGTCGGCGAGCACCGCTTCGAGTTCCACCCCGGCACGCGCAGACGCGCTGATCCCATTGCACCGGTCCGCCGACCGCGCGGTAGAGATCGATATAGTCGGATGGATCGAGCCTTTCGCGTGCCACGACTGCGC
This sequence comes from Mesorhizobium sp. WSM4976, assembly GCF_029625685.1. Taxonomy (NCBI): domain Bacteria; kingdom Pseudomonadati; phylum Pseudomonadota; class Alphaproteobacteria; order Hyphomicrobiales; family Phyllobacteriaceae; genus Mesorhizobium; species Mesorhizobium sp. WSM4976. The sequence continues at coordinate 17,046 of NZ_JARTVT010000041.1, read as the reverse complement.
CGAGGAGAGGCAGCGCAAGCGGCGCGCCCTGCAGCCACGCCAGCATCACATATAGGTGACGAGAAGATCGACCATTTGTGCCGAGGAGCGCGTCGCGCTCAGAGCGGGTTTTCGGCGTAGAATTCGAGCACCCGCTGTTTGAAGCTCTTGTCGCCGACGGCGAGCATGTGGTCGCGGCCTTCGATGTGGAATGCCTTTGCATTGGGCATCAACGCGGCGAGCTCGTCCGGCGAGCCGCCAATATCGTCCTTCGTGCCGACGGCGATCAGCGTTGGCTGGGCGATGCGGGCCATGTCGTCCTCGCTGAGCAGCTCGCGCGACTTTACGATACACGCCGCGAGCGCGCGGCGGTCGCTGCGCGTCTGATCGGCGAAAGCGCGGAAGGAACGGCCGCGCGGATGCGTGGTCCGGGAAGGATCTTCCGCCAGCAGGGCGGCCGCGATCGGATCCCAGTCGCCAACGCCATCGACCATGCCGATGCCCAGGCCGCCGAACACCAGCGTGGCGACCTTCTCCGGATCGGAGAGCGCAAGGAAAGCCGAAACGCGCGCGCCCATCGAATAGCCCATTACATGCGCGCGCTCGATGCCGAGATGATCGAGCAGCGAGGCCGCGTCCGACGCCATCTTTTCCGGCGTGTAATCGGCCTCGTCATAGCTCTTCGACGATGAGCCATGGCCGCGATGATCGAAAGCGATCGCCCGGTAGCCGGCGTCGTTCAGCGTCTTGAACCAGCCCGGCGAGACCCAGTTGACATAGTGGCTGGAAGCAAAGCCGTGGATCATCAGCACCGGGTCGCCCTGCCCCGAGGCCGGCTGGCGATCGAGATAAGCGAGCTCGAAACCGTCATGCGAAAAGAAATCCATCGGCGGAACCGTGTCTCAGTTGGAACTGGAGCCGATAACCGGATGGCGCAAGAGGTCGCCTTCCTTGATGCCGTCCTTGGCGGCGGTGCCTGCCTTCAATTCAAGCACGAAGCGCACGGGCTGCCCGGGCGAGATGATCGCTTCGGATTCGGGCTCGCCGTGCTTGATTGCTTTGATCCTGCCATCCTCACCGATGAAGATGAGGTCGAGCGCCATCGGCGTGTTCTTCATCCAGAAATCGACCTCGTCCGTTCTTTCGAAGACGAACAACATGCCGTGATCGTCGGCCATTGTCCGGCGGAACATCAGGCCCGCCTCCCGCTCCGCGGAGGTGTCGGCGATCTCGATGGAGAAGGAACGCTCGCCCGAGCCGGTCGCCACCACCAGCGGCGTCCGGTCGATGGGCAGCAGCATCGCATCCGCCGAACTCGGCTTCGCGGCCATGAAACAGGCGGCGAAAACGATCGCGGCGCAGAGCGCGCCCGCAGTCAGCCAATTGCGATGAGCCATGGGGTACCTCGTCCAGAAGCTCGTCCTAAACCATGATCCGCGGAAGTGGAACCGGTTTCGGACAAGATGGTCACGTCGCCGCAAAGCGCTTCTCGACCGCGTCGAGAAGCCCTTAATGCGAGACCGACAAGGTTCCCATATCGGGGTGGATTTCGGCGGCCATAAGGCCTTTGTCGCCGCGTCCGAAGCGGACGAGAACAACCTGTCCGGGCCGGAGCTCGGTTATGCCGTAGCGTCGCAAGGTTTCCATATGGACGAAGATATCTTCGGTTCCCTCGCCCCGCGTCAGGAAGCCGAAACCCTTGGTGCGGTTGAACCACTTGACCAGTGCCCGCTCGAGGCCGCTCTCCGGGCTGACGGTAACGTGGGTGCGCTGTTCCTGCTCTGCCGGGTGCACCGCCGTCGAGGCATCCATCGATAGGACGCGGAAAGCCTGCAGCCCGCGCTCGCCCTGCTTCACCAGGCAGACGACCCGCGCGCCTTCGAGTGCGGTCTGGAAGCCGTCCTTTCGAAGACAAGTCACATGGAGGAGGATGTCACCCGAGACGCCGTCGTCCGGAAGGATAAAGCCGTAGCCCTTGGCTACGTCGAACCATTTGATAGCGCCGGCGATTTCGACAAGCTCGGCGGAGTCGCCGCCATTGTCCCGTCTCAAGGCGTCGTCAAGGCTTCCGTCCCGCCTCGTAAAAGAGGCCTTTTCCCCCATAAGAATGCCCCCTTTTTCAAACTGAACTGCAACTGATTCTTGCCAAGAGATTAACACTGCGGCTTCCGGGGTGTGCAAGGGCTGACGTGCCTTTTTTCACCGTTCACCACCGGAAAGGCTGAAATGTGGTTTGGCGGCGCATCCCGAAGCGAACGGCGAGGCCCCAAAACCGACCCTGCCGCTGCAATTGTCGAACGATTGCCCTTTTGCCGGGCGGCTCCTATGGTGCCTGCAACCCCAACAGCCCGAGGAAGCCGCCATGCGCTATCTGCACACAATGGTCCGCGTCGCCGATATCGACCAATCGCTCGATTTCTACTGCAACAAGCTCGGCCTGAAGGAGGTGCGCCGCTACGAGAACGAGCAGGGCCGCTACACGCTGATCTTCCTCGCAGCTCCGGAAGACGAGCAGAGCGGCATCAATGAGAAGGCGCCGCTGGTCGAGCTGACCTACAACTGGGACCCGGAAGATTACAAGGGCGGCCGCAATTTCGGCCACCTCGCCTATGAAGTCGACGACATCTACGCCACCTGCCAGAAGCTGATGGACAGCGGCGTGACCATCAACCGCCCGCCGCGCGACGGCAACATGGCCTTCATCCGCTCACCGGACGGCATCTCGATCGAGCTCCTGCAGAAAGGTCCGGCCAAGGCAAAGGCCGAACCGTGGGCCTCGATGCCGAACACGGGCGTCTGGTAAAGGCCGGCGATCCCGCGCCGATTTGACCGGCAGCCGCTGGCGTTCCCCCAGATGCCGCCTATCTACCAGGAGTTGGCGCCAGCCTTATCCAGGCTGGCGTTTCTTCATTCGCCAGGAGAATTTCATGCCGACCAGCCGCGCCGATGTCGCTACCGAACATGCCAGCCGCTATCTGCAGCAGCTTTGCAAGCACTGGTCACACAAATTCCCGGTCGAGTTCGACCCACGGCACGGCGCCATCCAGCTTTCGATCGGCCGCACCGTGATGGACGCCGATGATCAGGCGCTGCATATCGCTTTGGCCGCCGACGATGAAGCTTCGCTGGACCGGTTGGAGGCAGCGGTCGCAGACCATATCAAGCGCTTCGCCTTCCGCGAGGAATTGACCTTCGATTGGCAGAAGGCCGCCTGACAATCGGCGATCAGGCGCCGGCTTTTCCGGCCATACTGAGCAACGCCAGGATGCTGCGCCAGTTGCGCGCCGTGCCCGGCACCTTCAACGTACGCGGGATCAAATTGGCGAAAACCGATTTGCCGAGCCCGTCCGGGGCGTGAAGATAGAGCACGTCACCTTTGATCTCAAAGCGTTCCGGACCTGTGCACTTGTCGGCGAGCCGCTTCGCCTCCTCGGCTGTCGGTTCCCGCTCCAGCGCATAGGCGTGCAGCTTGGTCGGCTCGCCGGCGACCTCGGGATAGGGATTGTCCTTCACCAGTTGCTCAAACCAGCCGGCATCGCGCACCATGATGCGCGAATTGAAACCCCACTTCTTCTCGAAGGCCGCTTCGAGTTCCTTGGTCAGCGCCGCCGCGTCCCCCTTCATCGCCCCGAACACGACGTTGCCGCTCTGCACATAGGTCGCCACATCGCTAAAGCCGAGTTCCTCGAAGAAGGCTTTGAGCTCCGCCATCTTGACGATGCGGTTGCCGCCGACATTGATGCCGGAAAACAACGCGACGAAGACCATGCTTTGTCTTGCGCTCATATGATGAATCCCGCCAGCGTCTCGTTGTCGGTGATGTCCTGATATTGCACGCCCTCGGCATCGAAATTGGCCTTCAGCAGATCGAAATTGCGCCGGTCCTTGGTTTCGATGCCGATCAGCACCGAACCGAAATTGCGCGCGGACTTCTTCAGGTACTCGAAGCGGGCGATATCGTCGTCAGGACCGAGCATTTCGAGGAAATCGCGCAGCGCGCCCGGCCGCTGCGGAAAGCGTATGATGAAATACTTCTTCAGCCCCTCGAAGCGCAACGCTCGCTCCTTCACGTCCGGCAGTCGCTCGAAATCGAAATTGCCGCCGGAGACGACCGCGACGATGGTCTTGCCCCTGATCTCCTTGCGCGAAAAATCCTTGAGCGCGTCGATCGCCAGCGCGCCGGCCGGCTCCAGCACGACGCCCTCGACATTGAGCATCTCGATCATCGTGGCGCAGAGCCGGTTCTCCGGAACCAGCCGGACGGCATCGGCGGTGAAGTCCTTGAGGTGGCGCAGCGGCTCGCGGCCGATCTCGGCCACCGCGGCGCCGTCGACGAAATTGTCGACCGTGGCGAGCTTCACCCGCTTGCCGCTGGCCAGGCTCTCACGCAGGCTCGGCGCGCCCGCCGGCTCGCAGAACACGAAGCGCGGGTCGCGATGCTGGTCGGCGAAATAATGGGTCACGCCGGCGGCAAGGCCGCCGCCGCCCACCGGCAGCATGACAATGTCGGGCATGCGCCCGCCCGGCATCTGCGCCGCGATCTCGTAGGCCACGGTGGCTTGGCCCTCGATGATGTCCTTGTGGTCGAAGGGCGGCACCATATGCGCGCCGGCGCTTTCGGTGAACTCGAAGGCGGCGCGGTAGCAATCGTCGAAGAAGTCGCCGACCAGCCTGATCTCGACGAAATCGCCGCCGAACAGCCGCGTCTTGTCGATCTTCTGCTGCGGCGTCGTCACCGGCATGAACACGATGCCCCTTTTGCCGAAATGGCGGCAGACGAAGGCAAAGCCTTGCGCGTGGTTGCCGGCGGAGGCGCAGACGAACAGCTCGGCATTGTTGCCTGCGCCGAGCGCCTTGCGGAAGAAGTTGAAAGCGCCCCTGATCTTATAGGAACGCACCGGCGTCAGGTCTTCGCGCTTCAAAAGCACGCGGGCGCCGGTCTTCTTCGACAGATAGTCGTTCTCCTGCAGCGGCGTTTCCGGAAAGATCCCGCGGATCGCTTCGGCGGCCACGGCAACGCGAACCGAAAAGGTGTTCACCACAATCTCCTCATTTTCGGTCTCGCCAGCACGTGCCAACACGCAGCCGATGCCGCTAACCTTCCTGCCGTCCTTTTGGCTTTCGCGCAACACCATGACGGTCCTCGCCCGGCGCTGAGCCAATTTCCCCTGGACACGACTTACTTTAGCCGCACTTCGGCTGTCCGGGAGATTTCCGCGGAGGTGGACGGCCAATCGCGGCCGGAAGTGGAATTGCAGTGGAAGTGTCGACGTGCGGTTGAAGACAATTCTCATCATTGCCCTTGCCCTGCTGACGGCAGGCTGTGCGAGCCACCCGGCGCAGGAAATCCTGGGTAGCGTGGTCGTGCCGACCCAGGCTACCGAGATCGCCGGCAACCACTCGATCTTCATCGCCACCACGCGCAAGCGGTCCGACGACCCGAACAAGGTCTTCGACGGCGAGCGTTCGGCGACACTCAATTACGCCCGCGTCAACGTCACCGTGCCGCCGATCCACCAGACCGGCCAGATCGAGCGCCGCTCGCGCGGCAAATCGGACGACCCGACGAAGTATTTCATGGCCTCGGAAGTCGTCGGCTACGACACGCAGCCGAAATTCACCAGCGCCCTCAACGCAGACATCGACGCCCGCGGCGGACGTGTGATGGTCTTCGTCCATGGCTACAACACCGGCTTCGACGATGCCGTCTACCGGCTCACCCAGATCGTCCACGACTCCGGCTATCCGGGCACGCCGGTGCTGTTTTCATGGGCTTCCGGCGCCAAGACAACCGACTATGTCTATGACAAGGAAAGTGCCGCCGCCGCCCGCGATCAGTTGGAAGTGACGCTCAGGATGCTGGCGCAGACCGGCGCGCGGCGCATCGACATTGTCGCCCATTCGATGGGAACCTGGGTGACGATGGAGACACTGCGCCAGCTCGCCATCACCGGCGACCGCGATCTGAGCGGCAAGCTGGGCGACGTGGTGCTCGCCTCGCCCGATATCGATGTTGACGTCTTCAAGAGCCAGATGCGCCGTTACGGCAAGCCGGACAAGCCCTTCATCCTGCTCTTGTCGGATGACGACCGGGCGCTGCGGCTCTCCGGGCTGATCGCCGGCTCGCGGCCGCGCGTCGGCGACTATCGGGACGCCGCCGACCTCGCCTCCTATGGCGTCACGGTGGTCGACCTTTCCAAGGTCAAGGGCGCAGACAGTTTCAACCACACCAAATTCGCCGACAACCCGATGATGGTGCAGATGATCGGACAGCGGCTGCGCGAGGATGACGGCTTCGCCAGCGACCGCGACGTGACCGACCGCATCCGCCAGCTGGCTGCGCAGTAACAGCATTCGCCGGTTTCCGCGTCGCCTTGATTTTGAACTGGACCCGACCGCTCCCCGCCTTTATCGGAGTAATGGAGAGGTTTGCCACCCTTGGGGGACCCCGGGTGACTGTGCATGTGAAGATTGTTGTCGGCCTTGCCTTCGCGCTCGCCCTCGCCGGCTGTGCCGGCCCCACGCACGATCTGCTCAACCGCAAACCTGTCCCCGCGCCGGCCTCCGATATTGCCGCCAGGCATGAGATCTTCGTCGCCACCACCCGCCAGCAGGCGATCAAGGACCCACGCCAGGTGTTCGACGGCGACCGTTCGCTGACCACCAGCTACGCCCGCGTCGACGTCACCGTGCCGAAGATCCACCAGGTCGGCGCGATCGAGCGCGTCAAGGGCTCCGCCGACTCCAACCCCGCCAAGCAGTTCACGGCTACCGACATCGTCCACTATGGCGACGCGCAGCAATTCGCCAAGGCCGTCGGCACCGACATCTCCATGCGCGGCGACCGCGCTTTGGTGTTCGTTCACGGCTTCAACAATGGTTTCGACGACGGCGTCTACCGGCTGACCCAGATCGCGCATGATATGAACTATCCGGGCACGCCGGTGCTGTTCTCATGGGCATCGAGCGCCAAGACGACCGGCTATATCTATGACAAAGACAGCTCAACCGCCGCACGCGACGATCTCGAGGCGACGCTGAGGATGCTCGCCAAGACACGGGTCAAGAGCATCGACATCATTGCCCATTCGATGGGCACCTGGCTGACTATGGAAGCGCTGCGCCAGCTCGCCATCACCGGCGACCGCGATCTCAACGGCAAGCTCGGCTACGTCATCCTCGCCTCGCCCGACATCGACGTCGACGTCTTCAAGAAGCAGATGATCCGCTACGGCAAGCCCGATAAGCCCTTCGCCATCCTGCTTTCGGGCGACGACAGGGCGCTGAAGCTGTCGAGCTTCATTTCCGGCGACAAGCCGCGCGTCGGCGACTACGGCAACGCTGCGGATCTCGCGAATTACGGCGTGACGGTCGTTGACCTAACCCGGACCAAGGGCGGTGACGGCGGCCTGAACCACGCCAAATTCGCGGACAACCCGATCCTGGTGCAACTGCTGGGCAACCGGCTGCGCACGCCGGCCGGCCTTGCTTCGGATGAGCCCGACCCGACGCAGCTCAACAATATCGGCCAGGGCCTGGGCAAGGCGGTCGGCTCGGTCGCCGAGGTCGTCATCACCACCCCGTTCAAGGTGCTGACTATCGCTACCGGTGGCTAGGCGGCGAACGCCTCAGATAAAAAGATCCACTTTCTGGAACGTCGTCACATCGACCAAGCCCACATCCGAGATCCTGAGCTCCGGGATGACCACCAGCGCCAGCAGCGAGTGCTGCATGTAGGCGTTGTTGAGCGAACAGCCGACCTTGCGCATGGCCTCGGTCAGTTGCTCGGCCTTCGCCGCGACGATCTCGGCGCGCTCGTCCGACATCAGGCCGGCTATCGGCATCTCGACAAGCGCCAATTCCTTGCCTTTGGAATAGAGCACGACGCCGCCGCCCACCTCGCCCAGCCGGTTGACCGCAAGCGCCATGTCTTGCTTGTTGGTGCCCACGACGATTATGTGGTGCGCGTCATGCGCCACGCTCGACGCCATCGCGCAGTCTTCCACATAGCCGAAACCGGAAACGAAAGCGTTGGTGACGCCGCCCGTGCCGCGATGGCGCTCGACCAGGGCGATCTGGCAGATGTCATTGCGCCGATCCATGGCGACCAGCCCGTCCTCGACGGGCAGATCGGCCTCCAGCGCCCGCGTCGGCGCCTGGTTCTCGATCACGCCGATCACCCGCGCCCGTACCTCGTTGGCGCCCTGCGGCGCCGCAATGTCGAAATCCTTCGCCGCGAGCTTCTTGCCGAGCTTGACCGTGTTCTTCGCGGATTGCGGATAGTCATAGGCGGGGATGTCGACCTCCAGCTTGCCGGCCCTGGCCAACCTGACGCCGCGGCCATAGACCTCGTCGATGGTCATCTGGGCGAGATCCGAAACGATCAGCAGGTCGGCCAGTCGCCCCGGCGCTATAGAGCCGATCTCGCGCTCCAGCCGGAAATGCTGTGCGGTGTTAAGCGTGGCCATCTGGATCGCCGTCACCGGCTTCAGGCCCTGTTGGATGGCATGCCGCACCACGCGGTCCATATGGCCTTCATGCACCAGCGTGCCGGAGTGGCTGTCGTCGGTGCACAGGATGAAGTTGCGCGGGTCGATGCCGCCTTCGGTCACCGCCTTGATCTGCGCCGCGACATCATACCAGGCCGACCCCAGCCGCAGCATGGCCTTCATACCCTGGCGCACCCGCGCGATCGCATCCTCGGCGCGCGTGCCTTCGTGGTCGTCCTCGGCCCCGCCCGCGACATATCCATGGAACGGCAGGCCCAGATCGGGCGACGCATAATGGCCGCCGACCGTCTTGCCGGCCTTGACCGTCTCTGCGATCTCGCCCGACATAACCGGATCGTTGGCGGCGACGCCGGGAAAATTCATCACCTCGCCGAGCCCGATGATGTTCTCCCAGGTCATGGCCTCGGCCACGTCGGCGACCGTCAATTCGGCGCCGGCGTGCTCCAGCCCCGGCGCGGACGGCACGCAGGACGGCATCTGCACATGCACATTGATCGGCATCGCGACCGCCTCATCATGCATCAGCCTGACGCCCGGCAGTCCGAGCACGTTGGCGATCTCGTGCGGATCGATGAACATCGAGGTTGTGCCATACGGGATGACCGCGCGGCAGAACTCCGTCACTGTCACCATGCCGCTTTCGACATGCATATGCGCGTCGCAAAGGCCGGGCACCAGATAGCGCCCGCCGGCATCGACGACCTTGGTCCCCGGCCCAATGGCATGGCCGACATTCGCCCCGCAATAGGCGAAGCGGCCGGCAGCGATCGCGATATCGGTATGTGGGATGATCTCGCCCGAGTGGACATTCACCCAGCGGCCGTTGCGGATGACCAGATCCGCGGGCTTTCGGCCCATCGCGACATCGACCAGATGTGTCGCCGCCTCCGTCCACGGCTTCGGTTTTACGGCGCTTGTCGGCTTGGCGTTCGTCATTGGTGAGTCCTCTGCATGTGGCACTTTGGCAAATGTAGGCGCTTGGAGCCAGAGGATCAGGTCGTAAACCACTGTTGCAGAGATGCAATTCCGTTCAGCGGCAAAAGCGGCTAGTCTCTCCGAAGGAGTCTTTCGGAACCGCCATTTCGGAGTGCTCGATGCGTCGACTGACGCTCGCCAGTGCCGGCTTTCTTGCCCTGCTGTCCGGGTCTGCCTGGGCAGCGGATCTTGGCGCTGATCTGCCGATGACCGCGCCTGGCTTCGACTGGACCGGTTATTATGCCGGCATGCAGGCCGGCTATGGCTGGGGCCGGTCCGACATCACCGTCGATGGCGGTTCGGTTAAGCCCGACATCGATGGCGGTTTCGTTGGCGGCCACGTCGCGGGGCTCTGGCAGTTCGATCAGGCAGTGCTCGGCGCCGAGGCCGACCTCAACTACGCCTCGATCAACGGCACCGCCGGTGCAGGCCCGGCCAACACATTCGGGACCGACGTCAAGTGGTTCGGATCGGTCAATGCCACAGCCGGCTACGCCATGGATCGGCTGCTGATCTATGGCATTGGCGGCATCGCGTTCGCCGGCATCGAAACCTCGCAGACGGCCGGCACAAGCTTTGCCCGGACCCGTACCGGCACCGGCTGGACGCTCGGCGCCGGCGTCGACTATGCCTTGACCAACAATGTCGTCGTCGGCGCGCAATACCGCTATTATGATTTCGGCAAGGAGCATTTCGACGCTTCGAACACCTTCACCGAGCGCGACCAGGACGTGAAGCTGCAGACGCTGGGCGTGAATTTCAGCTATAAATTCTGAGGCTTGCCGCCATGGTGGCGGCTCCGTTTCTCATTGTCTCTTGAAATCAGGTGCTCTTGGGAGTCAGGTGGCCGGCGCCCGCAGGGGGCGGGGGAATGGGTAGGGGCCTGAAAGACGCCGGCCTCGGCGGGTCAACCCGCTGCGTGAGAACCCTAGCGATCCGACGGCGGACCGTAATTCCGCGATCGCGCCACTTTTCAGTCGCGCTAACCAACCCAAATGCTTTACCTCATGAGGGCCGAACAGGCGGATACATTTGGCTGAAAGGTTTCCAACCGGCGGTCAGGATCGGCCCGAACCTGTCTTTCCAGCCGGCATCGCGGCCAGACACTCCTCAAGCCGCCGAAGGCGAGCCTTTTGCCAGCGCAGCGTGTGCGCGACCTCGTGCAGGTTCCATTTGGCCTTCGAGTTGGCGGCATCGATCAGGCCCCGCTCGAGCCGATCGATCTCGCTACGCAGCTGCCGCGCCTCCTCCTCCCGCAGCCCCCTGATCCAGCCTGCCCCACGCATGGTTCCACCATCAAAACCGACCCCATGCTCGCACACAAAGGCTAATGAGATCGGTTTGCGGAAGCTGGCATTTTAAACATTACTAATATTAAATCTGCGCGACGGATCGCCCGCGCGAACTGCGGACGATCGGAAACATCGCTTGACGGCTCATATCAGGCGTCTGAAAAGGGCACGCCTGCGGACGTGGCGGAATTGGTAGACGCAAGGGACTTAAAATCCCTCGATCTCTGATCGTACGGGTTCGATTCCCGTCGTCCGCACCACGTTGAAATCATTAAACTATTCTGTTTCTACAATTGTTTTTGGCTACCCAGAGAAATTTGCGGTGGGTAGCCGAACGGGTAGCCGCACCGCCAGGAAAAGGCCGGAAAACTGGCACTTTCTGTTGACAACGGACCGGAATCGGGAGCTTTCTGCCGGCCAGGGGTGAGGGGCAAAATGACTATCTGCATCGCAGTTAAAGTTCACGACTGCTTGGTTTTCGTCGCGGACAGCGCGTCTTCTATGGTCACCACAGATGCAGCTGGCAACCAAATCGTGATGCGGGTCTATGACAACGGACACAAGTTGTTCAACCTAATCCGAGGGAAGCCCGTCGCCGCGATGACTTGCGGGCTTGGAAACTTTGGCAATTCATCGATCTCTACCATCGCCAAGGAGATACGCCACGAGATTGCTTCTGGTGCAGCCGGCATCGATCTGCAGGTCTATACGATCAAACAAGTCGCCGACTACGCGTTTGGGAGGTTCAGCGCGCTTTTTGCTGCGCTTCCTGACCCCGTTCGAAACGCCTCGTCATTTACATTCTTCGTTGGCGGGTACTCTGCCGGGGCCGCCGGTAGCGAACTTTGGAAGATGCAACTGACCGGTGCCACGGTGATCGCTCCGCAATTGATTGCTGGCGAGCAGGACTGCAGAATCGAGTGGGATGGTCAACCGGACGCCTGCGTTCGTCTTGTCTTAGGAATTTCGCCGCAAACTACAGCCATACTGACGCAAGCAGGAATCAGTGCCCAGGATGCGGCCGCCTTGACGCAACAGATCGCACAGGCGTCTCAAGCGCAGTTGCTGGAACCATCTATGCCGGTTCAGGATGCAATTGACCTGGCCCGGTTTCTAGCGGAAACCACTGTCTCGTTCGTTCGTTTTCTACCTGGTGCGAATACGGTCGGCGGCGACCTCGACGTCGCTACGGTCACAAAGTTCGAAGGTTTTCGTTGGATTTCTCGAAAGCATTACTATCCTATGGGGCTAAACGTGGAGACTAACCATGGCGCATGAACCGAAGAAGGTTGCTGGCCTCAGCCAGCCCCTGACCGCGGCGCCTATGCCGGAGTACGCGTACCAGCCTTATACCCCCTCGTTTCGTCAGGGCACCAACGACGAAAACAAAAAGAAGGACACTGCCGATCGGAAAATCGACCTGTCGGGGGTGGTATTGAACCTGTCATAAGCACCGAATGAAAGGCCCGGCCACTCGCAGCCGGGCCATCGTTTCGCGTGCGGAATGATCAGTGCCGCGTGGCCGACATCGCGTCCAGCATATCCCAAGCTGCATCCCGGTTCCGATGCTTGCCCGGAATGCGCACCCAGCAATTGCGGGCGAAGATCCTCGCATGAACGTCGTCATCGTCGGGATGCACTTCGCTCATAAGCGCGGTCCAATCCCAACTGCGCGACTTCACACGCATGACGTCGACCACATGCCAGCCCAGCGGCGGACGGTCCAACTCGCCCAATGTTTTCATGCCTCATCCCCTCTTTCCGATACATAGCTGAGGATCAGGGCATTCCTAGACATCGACACAAATTCGGGGCCTGCCTGTTTCGCCAAGTCATAGCGGCGCAGCAGTTCGGCAAGGGCGATCGAGCCAGTGCGCACGTAGCTGCCGCGACCTGTGGGGATGAGCCTGATCATTAGAACTTCCTACCGTAGTTGGTCTCAAAATCGCTCTCTGGCGTCCAGGCAGTGGCCTTTCGCCCCCGATAGTAGGATGTGAGGCGAAACCAGCGCTCCCCGCCATCGGTCTTTTCGGGATCAAACTGTACGAAGACTCGCTCCTCGTCGGGGTCGCCGTCATAAACGGTTGCATACCAGCCATCGCCTTCATACTCGGTGGTCTTGCGCCAAGCCCTAATGAGCAAGCCGCAGTGCCGGCCCCCGTTGGATTCCACCGTCCAATTGTAGATGTTATTATCCAGCGCTACCGCCGCTGCTTTCAGTTCCGCCAGCGCCGCCTGGAACCGGTCGACAGGCGATACTGTGTCCAGAGCGGTCGGCGCCGCTACAGCGCCTCCTATGGCCGGAATAGAGGCTATGCCGGCAAGGATCAGCCGGCGGTTCATCTTGGCTGCGGGCATAGCTTCGCCGGCGGCCGGAACGGTATTGTTCGGCATTTCACTTTCCTCATTGCCTGATATGTTGATTGCCGGTCTCGCCGGCTTACCCCCTTGGCGCCCAGGCCCCCGCCAATGGAAATCTTCACTCACTCGGGAGAGCGGGCAAAATCACAACCTTGGTCGTGCCCGATATCCACATGCTTGCTTGCAGCGCAGAGTGTGATACAAAATGGATCATACACGAATGATCCAAAATTGGTCAAGAATGATTTCTCCGGCACAAAGCAGAGCCGCTCGCGGGCTTATCGGCTGGTCGCAGACGAGACTGGCCGAGGCGGCTTCTCTGTCGCTCCCAACCGTAAAGCGCCACGAGACGGGAACCGGGGCTAAAGTGTCCGAAGACGCGATCAACCGGATGCAGACCGCTCTCGAAGCGGCCGGCGTCGAGTTCATCCCCCAGAACGGCGGCGGCGCCGGGGTGAGACTGAGGAAGCCATGAGCAGGGGCCGCGACTGGCAAACTGCAGTGCATGAGGCCGGACATGCCGTAATAGGCCGAGCGCTCGGCGTTCCGTGCGACAAGGTGACGATCGAGCCGGACGGCGACGATCACCTCGGATATTCGGTCATGGATGATCCGCGCTTCTCCTGGCAGCGAGGCGACGGGCCAAAGCGGCCGATCGTTGAGGCCTTCTGCATGGCCCTCTTCGCTGGCGCAGAAGCCGAGAAGTTTTTCCTTGGCAGCGTCGACATCGGCGACGGGGTCGACTGCGATAGGGCGACGAATTGCCTCGCTTGGCTGGGATTGCCCGGTGCCTCTTATGTCGGTGACGAGGTCTTTGACCGCAACGAGGCTCGCCTGAGGGCAAAGGCGCGCGTGGCAGTCATCCAACACCGGGCAGCGATTCAACGCGTTGCTGCGGCGCTGGTGGAGCATCGGACACTATCCGGCGATCAGGTTGACGCTCTCATTCGCTGAAATCGTCAAAGCCGCTCCCGAAAGGGAGCCTGCTTGCGCTAAAACGCATGTTGCTCCACGATAAAGGCGGGGGAGAAACCATGGCTGACCTTCGTAAAGCGACCAATCTCGATGAGCAGGTTATTGCTGCCGTAGTTCGCAGAACGCCGGACTCGGCAAATCATCGAATAGTCAATGTTCAGCAACACTTCCTAGAGGGCATTCTCTACACCGTGCTCTTCGAAGGGGTGCCGGATCCTGCTGGCAATCGTCCCACCTTCACCAATCGTGTCTACGTAACCAGAAACGCTATCGAAACGTACGGGCACGACGAAGCTCTTCTCCAGATCGTTGGTGCTAGGCATTCGAGAAGCGCCTATGACGTCTTCGCTAACAGCGATGTGGTTTCCGGTATAATCGCGCTGATCGTCACCTTGTTTATCGTGGCAAATTTCATCGTGTCGTATCGGACGGCGACACTGATCCCCGTTCCAGAGTATATCACCAGTGGATGGCTTCTGATCCTTGGCTTCTATTTCGGCAAAGCATCCGGCCGCACCGACTGAAAAGCTCCGCCAGCGCGCGTTTGCCTCCGCCGCTGTCCTACGCCGCCCTTGCCTCGATCGCCCTCTGGCGGGCTTCCCTTGCCAGCGCCATGCAGGCGATGTCACCCGCGCAACCTTCTGACGCGATGCACGTTAAAAGCCGGCTGAGCGCTGAAGGGGAGAGAGTTCGATGGACAGGATCGGCAACGGCGGCACTGGATTTGAGGCGTTCATGATTTTCATGATCGGCCTCGCTACCATCGCCGCCAGCATATCCATTTACGTAACCGGCCTCTAGGGAAACCGGATCTAAACCGTCGTTGGGGTGGGGCGGAAATTGGCGGACTTCAGGAAATTGACATGCCCGGCGTGCCAGGGTGGCGGGAAGGTGTTTGCATGCAGCCGCTGGAAAGTCACGGGTGGCACCTGTTGCCCGTCCGGCACTCACCAGAAAAGTTGCCGGGGGCGCACGATCAGGTGCACCTCTTGCGAAGGAACCGGGATCAGAAGGTCGGCGCCGGCAGATTAAGCCCTGCGTGATGCTGCCGCGGGATCAACAGCCCGCCGCTGTCCTGCACCGCCGAGGTGCCCGGAACGCTCTGGCGCAATCTTGTGGCCTGCTGCGCTGGCGTCATCATGGGTCGGTCTGCTCTGGCTCGATCCAGTCACGCCAGTGCGTAGGGTCGACATCCACAATCATTCCCGTAATGGCGTGCTTCCACCCCTTCAAAGTCCTTTCACAAGGGAAAACCAGCGGGTGCATGCCTTCCTCGTCCAGAACGGCGAGTTCCAGCCTCCGCAAAAAGGGCGCGGTTAGGATCTCTTCCCACATTGAGCGATTATGCGCCCTGTTAGTGTGCCGGCTTTGATTTTCGTCAGTTTCTAGGCGTGCTCTATGCCGCCTGCAGACGATCCTGGTAGGCCCGGGCCAGCGCCATGCATTGCATCGCCATCGACCGCGACAGCCCGGGCTGCCTCTCGACCCACGGCCCGAAATGTCCGCGCGGTAGCGTCGATTTCATGTGCATGAGCCAGCACCCGACCTTGACCTTGAGCTCGGTCGACCAGCGGCCGCCAGGAAGCGCCATAGCGTCGTTGTCGGCCGGCTCGGGCTCCGGTGGCGACATCAGCGCCAGATAGGCCCTGTGCACCGCCTGCTGCCTGTCCAGGGGGAGCTTGGCGAACTGGCGCACCGTCATGCCACAGCCGAAGGCCAGGACCGCGATATGCCGCTTCTCGCCCCTCATGCGGCCGAGCCGCCCATATTGCCAGTCGTTTGGCAGGCGATAGGTGCCGACGCCTTCGACCTCGATCTCCGTCATGCCCGCGGACTCCTGATGGCGACGCGCGGATGATGCATAAGTCGCGGCTTATCGGCAAGTCACGGCACGGCGCCACTTATCCTTCGTTCGCAGGTAGAGTAGCTTGCGCCGTTGGACAGGGAATAACATGGCCCAGACGGTCCGGTTCACGATCTTTGCGGTTTCGGCCGCTCTCGCCGGCCTGGCCTTTTTCGCCTTGCATTCCTTCTGGACGTGGGCCGCGCCGCTCCTGATCATATTCGTCGGCTCCATACTTGCCGAACGCGCCTTCAACCGGCTGGCCTCGAACGAAGAAAAGCAGCGCGATCTGGAAGACCGCGTGCGCAATCCACCGTTGTAAGCCGAGATTCCGATCGTCACCGCCGGCAGAGGCCAAGGACTAATGCGGAAGAGAGTGCACTTAACTCCTCGGCAGAAAGCGGCCAAACAAGCCGCCCGGAAGGCGGTCGTGGAGATACTTGGCCGCGGAGCGGCAGGGAAAACGCCGGAGGAACTGGCCGAGATGTTCAAGGCGAAGTTCGGCCCTCACGAGAAAGCTGAAAGCGACAAATCATCCTAGCGCCGATCCCAACAGAGCGCAGGACTGCCGGGCCGCTTATGGACAAGGTGTCCACCCCTTCCGCTGCTCCGGCGTCATCGCGTGGTTCGTGAACTGAAGGTTCCGGTCGTCTCGGCCGGCCGCACGGCATTCGTGGCAGTAGATGATTTTCAGCAGATCCCAATGCAGGCATGGCTGGTCCGGGCCGAACCGTTTGACTAGCTCGGCGACGTCAAGAACCGCGCGGCGCTGGCAACCGAAGCAATGGACCGACAAGCCCGTGCCCGCGGCCAGTTTTCCACCTAGCGTGGCTTCTGAAAACGGATATTCCTTGCCCATGACGATCCTCGTTGCTGAAAGGGTCGCCGCACCGATGAGGGATTTATTCCTGACACCTGCCGGCTTCAAGCCGACTCGTCGCGAAAGTCTTTCAGCGTCATCCGTGGCGTCGCAGGTGCGCATCAAAGATGGCGAGCTTGAACCCGTATGTCAGACGCGTTTGCGCGCCGCAGGCCGGTCGTGTCCCATCAGGTGGTGTAGCTGAGGGTTATGAAGCCGCTCGCGAGCGCGCCGTTAGCAGCGCTGTAGCGA
>NZ_JARTVT010000040.1:0-47955 GCF_029625685.1 Mesorhizobium sp. WSM4976 | reverse complement strand
TATCTGAGCCCCGTCGAGTTCGAGGAGCAAGCTATGCTAGCTTAACCTGGTGTCCGAAAAACCGGCAGCAGGCCAGGCATCGCTGCCTGGTGGGTTTTGGGACAACGATGTGGTTGCGGCTTCCTGCCCCGAGGGAAGCGCTGCCCGTTCAATTGGACTGTCGGCAGGGATGGGTTGGTATGGTGGGGGCGGAGGCGGCCCGGGGAAGACGTTTAGGATGGAACTCTCGGGCGCCCTGGCGGGACCGGTTGTGCAAGACGCAACAGCCAGAAGACAAATGCAAAGAGAAGCAAAGCTATGCCTGCTCATCCTTCCACCCCCGAGGCCTCAATAGGAGGGCGATGTGAGCAGAATGTCAATAAAGGCGTCGGGCGCTGGTTCAGGGCATCGCTAATTAACCTGAACTCGACAAGACTCTTGAAATAATCCGTTAACAGGTCCTTACTTCCACCGGGCGAGTTAGGGCACAGTCAGGTCGTGCGTGTAATTTCTCTGGTTTTGGCGGCGGGGTCATTTGCTGTGGCAGCGACCTGTCAGGCCGTGGCTTTAGACTACACCCCTGTTTCCTCTCCTGGTGAGCAGCCGTTCCTGGTGGTCTCCGGTGAGTTCGGCGTAAATGAATCGCTGACGGGCTTTAGCGACGCGGTGGTGAGAAGCGGGGCCCGCGTGATCGTATTCAACTCCCCTGGCGGCAGTGTCGGTACGGCAATACAGCTGGGACGCATGATCCGCGCGGCTGGATTGGACACTCTGCAGATTCGCCAGTTGCAGTGCGCCTCGGCATGCTCACTGGCTTTCTTGGGTGGTGTCCGTCGAGTGGCCGAGACCGGCTCCATTGGTGTCCATAGGTCATCTTTCGATATTAATAGCGGAATGTCCGCCGATGAGGCGGTGGCTCAAATTCAAGCCGGTACCGCTCAGGTCATGGGCTACATGACGGAAATGGGGGTCGACCCAAAGCTCATGCAGGTGGCACTGAGCTACGATAGGTCCGACATGCGGTACCTTTCAGCAAGCGAAATGTCAGACCTGAGGGTCACCAATGTCGCTGTGAGTCCGCCGCCAGTGGACACCTCTCAAATACCGACAAGACCTAACCCCGCGCCCGCCCCAGTGGATGCTAACGCCAAGCAACTGGAGAACGCTGCGGTGGCGTTTATCAAAGGACTCATCCAGCATCATGGGGACAATGCCGCGTTGGCTCTTGCTCAGGTTCAGGCGTCCTACGCACCGACGGTCGAATACTATGGTAAGTGGACGGACTTGAGTTCGATCATCCAAGACAAGAGAACATATTTTCTGCGGTGGCCTGAGCGCGGCTACAGCGTCCGGGACAGCAGCGTCATGGTCACTTGTGCGAATGACCAATGCATGGTGTCGGGTATCTATGACTGGGTTGTACGCAGCCTACCGAGACATAAGCAGGCCAAAGGCGTGGCGAACTTCAGCTACACGATATCGATTGGTCCCAATCCGAAAATCATTGCTGAGACGGGCAAGGTCCAACGCTAATCGGCTGGCCATCGAACCATTCAAAACGGGGCGGACCTTTTTTTGCAAAAAATCTGTTTGGGTATTTCGTGTAGCGGCACACGCCGTTTACCCCCGGTGGGGGTACCCGAGCGGTACAAAAAAAGATACAATCCAGTACACATGTCGACGCGCTAATCCTTGCGACGCAAGGCCTCCAGAACCCCAAGAAGTCCCTTCATCCGCACCATTCTTCGTTCTGACGAGTTCGGGTGGCAGGCGACCGCCTGAGGCTCGAAGAGCTGAACGTGTCCTCCGAAGCCCTGGCGAAGGCGGACCGGCGCAGTCAACGCGGGTCGCACTCGTCAGCGCGAACGCAACGACCTAACTCCTTAATAAAGCGGCTCCTCGAACAGCGTCTTGTCGCCGTCCATCAGCGCCTTGATTTGTGCCGTGCCGTCGGACGCGAGCGCAAGCTTGATGCCGAACGGCCGCACGCGCATGTCGTCCTGGATCGCCACGCCCTCGCCTTCCGGCAAATAGAAGCGGTCGATCCCATAGTCCGGCGCGATCGTCGCGTCCGTATCACGAAGGCCCCAGCCCTCCACGACATGGCCGGCAATGTCTGCTTCACCCTCGCCCGCCGGTGACGGCGCCTTGCCGAACCATGCCGCAGTCGGCTGCCAATAACCGTCGGCGCCCTTCTTCAACCGGACTACGATCGATGTGTCCTCGCTGGAGAACTGGCCTTGCGGAATGTTGGCAATCAATTTCACCGGAATGCGCGAGATGTTGTTGTTGAGAGAGATGTAGTCGCCGCGCAGGAGATCGCGCGGATCGACAGGCTGGACTTTCAGGAGCACCTCCTTGCCGTTGCGCAGGATCGCCGCGCGGTCGGCGATGATCCAGTTGAGAAAGCCGATCTGGACAAGCGCCAGCACCAGCGCCGAAATGATCAGTTTCTTGCCGGTCATGCCGCTGCTCCTGTTCCGGCAGGCGCTTTCATGCGTTTTTCGATGCGGATGATGATCAGCGCCAGTATGCCGAGCAGCACCGCCGCCGCCAGGAAGAAGCCGGCTGTATCCAGCATCGACCTCAAGGTGACGCTGTAGATGATGGCGAGCTCGAAGGCGAAGCCGGTATAAGCCAGCCAGCGCAAGCCCCTGCTCTCGCGCCCCGCCAGCATGATTGCCGCCACAATACTGGCCAGCGCCACGATCGAAGCGACGGCAAATCCGCTGTTGTAGGTGCTTTCATCCGCCAGCTCGAACTGGATGATCGCCATGCCCGTGACGAACCCGAGTAAAGCGTGCAGGGGCAGCCGGCCGCCCAACTGGAGAGTCCTGTCGATCGGATCGCCCGCAAAGACCGAAGCGGCAAAAAGCAGCGCCGAGACGATGGCCAGCGACATGGCCACCGGCAGCGTCTCGCGATCCGTCGCCAGAAGGACCAGATAGAGAATGACCGACAGAATGATGAGGTGGCGCGCGGCCCGGCTGCGCGTCCAGAATGAAATGGCGAACAAGATGATCGCCGTGACGATGAAAAGATGCGGAGTTTCCGCGCGCCAGTAGAACCCGAACCCCTTGAGGACCAGCCAGGCGTCGGCAATGCCGACCGCCGCCACCGTCAGCGGGCTCGAGCGCAGCGCGACCGCCGCCAGCGCCGTGCCGGCGCACCATGTCACCAGCGCCGAGGCCTCGTCGCCCGAAAGGTGGTACATCTGGCCGATCAGCGCGATCGCTCCGCCGAACGCCGCAGAGGCAACGATCCACAGCGCCTCGCCGAGCGTGGCATGGTCACGCGTCTTCAGCACCGCGCCGCCGACATAGCCTGCAAGAATGACCGCAAACAGAGCCGCCACACGAACGAGGCGCGGAATGGCCTCCCAATTGGCGGCGACGAAAATCAGGATCGCCGCTCCGAACAAAAGGGCGGCCATCATCGCCAGGATGGAGCCGAAGCTCAGCGACGCGCCCTCATTGGCGGCAACATCGCGCGTCAGCGCCTCCGCCGTGGCGGGATCGATCAGCCCGATCTCCCGCCAGCGCACGATATCCGCCCTCACCCGTGTGGCATGGCCCGCCATGCATTCCCCCCAAGCCTGACCACTTCCTTAGTTGAAACAGCCAAACCGTTGACGCAGCGGCATTTTTCGATTCGGCCTTCTTTGTGACGCAGGCGTGAATGGCGGTTAATGTTGCATTGCACAATTTGCATTGCTGCCATGCGCCATCGGCACTTTTAAACCGATACGACCCCACCTATTTTCTGTTCGTACACAAACGGAATGATCCGAACTAAAGACGAAACGAGAACTACCATGAACCTGATCCGCAACTACCGCAACTGGCGCCGCTACCGTGAAACCGTTTCCGAGCTGAACCGCCTGTCGAACCGTGAACTGACCGACCTCGGCATCAGCCGCAGCGACATCCACTACGTCGCTCGCAAGGCGGTCTAATCCGCTTCGGACCGCAAATGGTCCGAACCAGTTTTGAAGAGAGTTAAGACAATGAACCTGATCCGTAGCTACCGTAACTGGCGCGTTTATCGCGAGACGGTTTCCGAGCTGGGTCGGCTTTCGAACCGTCAGCTCCATGATCTCGGCATCGTCCGTGACGAGATCAAGATGGTCGCCCGCAAGGCGATCTAACCAAGGATTTCGCCAGGGTCGACCTCCTCCCCGACCCTGACGAATGAGGTCAACCTTCACCTCCTCCCGAGGGTTGGCCACCGAAACGGCGCCCGCCGGACCTCCTCCCCCGGCGGGCGTTGTTCCAGAAGCGAATGAAGTCCGCTTTCTAGAAGGTTTCGCCCCTTCTGAAAAAGGCGAGAAGAATTTTTGTCCTAAAAGGGCGAAAGGAATTTCGTCAAAGCCGACCTCCTCCCCGGCGATGACGAATTAGGTCGATCTTCACCTCCTCCCGAGGATCGACCCCCAAAACGACACCCGCCGGACCTCCTCCCCCGGCGGGTGTTGTTGTTTTTGGCGCCAGTTTCTCGCCGTCGCCGTCCGGCAATTGCAATCGAGCCGCCAAGCGATTATTCCGGCGCTCATGAGCAAAAATCCCGTACACGTCGTCGGCGGCGGCCTCGCCGGCTCCGAGGCGGCATGGCAAATCGCCGAGGCCGGCGTTCCGGTCGTGCTGCACGAGATGCGCCCGGTGCGCGGTACCGACGCGCACAAGACCGATGGTCTGGCCGAGCTTGTCTGCTCGAACTCTTTCCGCTCCGACGATGCTCAGAGCAACGCGGTCGGCCTGCTGCATGCCGAAATGCGGCTGGCCGGCTCGCTGATCATGAGTGCCGGCGATGCCAATCAGGTTCCCGCCGGCGGCGCGCTGGCTGTCGACCGCGACCGGTTTTCCGACGCGGTCACCGCGACGATCGAGGCGCATCCGCTGATCGCCATCCAACGCGAGGAAGTGCCCGGGCTCCCGCCGGCGGACTGGGACCAGGCGATCATCGCCACCGGTCCTCTGACGGCGCCGTCATTGGCCCAGTCGATCGCCGAGGCGACCGGCGCCGACGCGCTTGCCTTCTTCGACGCTATCGCGCCGATCGTGCATTTCGACACGATCGACATGAACACGGCCTGGTTCCAGTCGCGCTATGACAAGGTCGGCCCCGGTGGCACGGGCAAGGACTACATCAACTGTCCGATGGACAAGGACCAGTATCTCGCCTTCGTCGCGGCGCTGCTGGAGGGTCAGAAAACCGAGTTCAAGGAGTGGGAAGGCACGCCCTATTTCGACGGCTGCCTGCCGATCGAGGTGATGGCCGAGCGCGGCATCGAGACGCTGCGCTACGGCCCGATGAAGCCAATGGGCCTGACCAACGCCCACAGTCCCTCGCTCAAAGCCTATGCGGTGGTGCAGCTCCGTCAGGACAATGCGCTGGGCACGCTCTACAATATGGTCGGTTTCCAGACGAAGCTGAAGCATGCCGAGCAGGTGCGCATCTTCCGCACCATTCCCGGGCTCGAGAATGCCGAATTCGCCCGCCTCGGCGGCCTTCACCGCAACACCTACATCAACTCGCCGACGCTGCTCGACCCCTCGCTGCAGCTGAAATCGCGGCCGGGCCTGCGCTTTGCCGGCCAGATCACCGGCTGCGAAGGTTATGTCGAAAGTGCAGCAATCGGCCTGCTCGCCGGCCGCTTTGCCGCCGCCGAGCGGCTCGGCCGGGCGCCCGCGCTGCCGCCGGCGACCACCGCCTTCGGCGCGCTGCTCAACCACATCACCGGCGGGCATATCGTGTCGGACGATGAGCCCGGCAAGCGTTCCTTCCAGCCAATGAACGTCAATTTCGGCCTTTTCCCGCCGGTCGAAGCGCCGAAGACCGACGGCAAGCGCCTGCGCGGCAAGGATAAGACCGTCGCCAGACGTCATGCGATCACGGCGAGAGCGCTGGCCGATTGCCGCGAGTGGTTGGGACAGGCTCCCCGAACGGAAGCGGCAGCTTGATCTGTTGCTGACGTCTCGCGTCCGCCCCAGCTTTTGCGACCGGGCTAGGAGACCAGCGGCGAACCCTTCACCGGCTACTGCGGAGCGCTCCGAACGAAGTTGCCTGCGATACTTTGACCAAGGAACGCTTCCCCCACACGGTCTCATGGTGTATCACCCGGGATTTATGGGGCGAAGGGCGGTATAATGTCGGGCGTCGTCTTGGACGAAGCAAATTTGTCGAGTGAGATCTTCGACGGCGAAGTCGTCGCGGTGAACTTTGCGACTGGCAAGTATTACGGCATGAAGGGAAGCGCGCAGCTCATCTGGGAGATGTTGCGCGAACCCGTCGATCCCGCCATGATTGAGACGGCGTTGAGGACGGGCTATCCCGGCTTGGACGAGGACGACGTTGCCTCAGTGCAACGTTTCCTCGACCTCCTCCTGGAGGAAGGCATACTTCAGCCGGCCTCCCCGATCGCATCGCCGAAACTACCCGACATTGCCGGCCGTGCATCGTTCGTAAGGCCGGAGTTGGAGATCCACACGGACTTGCAGGAGCTGATCGTCCTCGACCCCATCCATGACGTGGATCCGAGCGGTGGATGGCCACTGCGGCGGGAATTGGGGGACAGCTGATCCGAATGGTCCGAGCCGCCGTCGATTCCCGTACGGCGCCTGCAGCATTCGTCCGCCGCGTCATTGCCGACGCGAGTTTCCGGTGGTCCGAATCCGGCGCTGAGCATTGCTTTCGCCTTGGCGGGCTGACGCTGAGGCTGCGCACAT
Source organism: Mesorhizobium sp. WSM4976 (assembly GCF_029625685.1). Classification (NCBI taxonomy): domain Bacteria; kingdom Pseudomonadati; phylum Pseudomonadota; class Alphaproteobacteria; order Hyphomicrobiales; family Phyllobacteriaceae; genus Mesorhizobium; species Mesorhizobium sp. WSM4976. Next base: position 41,251 of record NZ_JARTVT010000040.1, on the reverse strand, counting down.
GCGGAACCGCGCTCGATCCGGTCATCCTGCCGGTTCTACGCCATGCGCAAATAACGGAAGCCACCGCGGGAGACCGCTCGATCACTGTCTACGCCGTCTCGCATGAGGATGACGGCTTTGCGGCTCCGCCCGCCGAATGGCCCTTTGAAGCCGATGAGGGCAATGCCGTCACCCGGACGGTATGGGACAGCGAGGCCGGCGTCGCAATCGTATCCGACGAGAGCCGCGGGATCTGGCATCTGCACGACCTGTCCACCGGCACCGGCGTCTATTGGGTCGGAGCGGCTGCCCGGCTGCCGATCTGGGAATACGGGTCTCCGCTCCGCCACCACATCCATTGGGGCGCGTTGGCCACGGGCCATGCGATGCTTCATTCCGCTGTTGTCGGCGAAAATGGCGTGGGCGTGATGCTTGCCGGTCCGGGAGGTTCCGGCAAATCGACGCTGACGGCTGCCGCGATCTCCGTGGGGATGCAGACCACGGGCGATGATTTTGTCCTGTTGTCGCAGTCTGGGGCAGACTGGCGGAGCCACTCGCTTTTCGACACCATGAAACTCATTGGAATGGCGGAGACCCTCTTCAGCGGGCTTGCCGAGCAAGCGGTGAACCGGGACCGTAGCCCGGAAGAAAAGGCGCTCATCCCGATCAGCACGACAATACAGGATGCGCTGGTCCCGCAAATGCCGGTGAAGGCTCTTGTCTCCTGCAAACTCACGGGCGAGGACGCTTCGATAATCCGTCCCGCTTCCCGGTTCGAGATGATCCGCGCCCTCTTGCCGAGCACGTCGAAAATCTTGCGGACCGGTCACAACGAGACATTCCAGCAGGTCGCTCGCCTGTCGCGCTCGCTTCCCTGCCATGAGTTCCTGATCGGCAATGATCCGATGGAAGCGACAACTGTGCTGCGAGGGTTCCGGCGGAGACTGAGAGCATGAGCGACGGCCCAAAGATCAGCGTCATCATGCCAGTACGAAATGGCGAGAAATACATCGCCGACGCCCTGAAAACCGTATTCGACCAAGCGTGGCCGGTGCAGGAAATCCTGGTGATCGACGACGGCTCGACCGATCGCTCGCGTGAGATCGTCGAGGCCCTGGCCTGGCGTTTCCCGGCGATCCGTGTCCTCGATGGGCCGCGGCGCGGTCCGGGGCCAGCCCGAAATGTCGGTCTGCGGATCGCCGGCGGCGAGTTCATCGGCTTCCTGGATTGCGATGACCTCTGGCCGGCCGACAAGTTGTCGCTGCATCTCGCACGCTTTGCCCGAGCACCTCGTATGGATGTCGTTTCCGGCTTCGTCAGCTATTTCGACCGACAAATGACGGATGCGCCCGCACCCGATCCGGCGGCGATAACAGACGAACTTTTCCATGTTCATCTGGGTGCAACCCTTTATCGTCGGACAGTCTTCGAGCGGGTTGGGTTATTCGACGAAAACCTTCTCTATTCCGAAGACGTGGACCTCATGCTTCGGATTCGCGAAGCCGAAATTCCAATGACGATCCTAAACGCGGTGACCCTGTGCTACCGCCGGCACGCGGAGTCGATGACGAGCACTTATACGGCGGAAGAAAAGCGCGACTTCAACCGCGCCCTCATGCAGTCGCTCATGCGTCGGCGCAAGAACGGCAACGCAAAGCCGTTGCCTCCCTTCAAGCATCTGATGGAGGAATGAGTGGAAACGCCGTTTTTCAGCGTCATCATTCCTGCATGGAACGCCGCCACCACGCTTCATGAGACGCTCGACAGCATCGCCGAGCAGAATGACCCTTCACCGCGGGAGGTTATCGTCGTCGATGACGGCTCGACCGATCGCACGGTCCAGGTCGCTCAGGACCATTCATCACACCCGCGCATAATCAGGAAAGTCAATGGCGGAGCGCCGTCCGCATTCAATGTCGGCATAAAGGCCACCCAGGGCGCGGTTCTGGCGTTCCTCGATGCCGACGACCTGTGGATGCCCGACAAGCTCGCGCTTCAGCGGGCCGCACTGGATTCGGATCCCTCTCTGGACGCCGTGCTGGGCCACAGCGAAACCTTCGAAAGCCCGGAATACCCCGCGGAAGCCTTTGTCTCTCTCCGCTATAAGAAAGGCCGCTATCCGGGCTACCTCGCGAGTTCGCTTGCGGTGCGGCGAAGCGCTGTCGAACGGCTCGGCATCCTGTTCGATGAAACCCTGCGCACTGGCTCCTTCATAGATTGGTACCGAAGGGCTGTTGCCGCGGGCATGAAAGTGACCATGCTAGACGAGACGGTTCATCGACGCCGTATTCGACCAGGCACGTTGTCCAGAAGGGTAGCCGGCGATGCACCGGCCGGCATGGCATCCGACTTTCTTGAAATCGCACGCCGGGCGATCATGGCCAAGAGGGGTGATGATGATGGAGAAAGAGGGGGATGAATTGGCCTCTCTGGTACCCGTCCCTTGATCGCGCCTGGCCCACTGGTGATCACGAGCGTCTCCTGCTGGCCGCCGTGCACGTCGATCCGGTGGTGGCCGAAAGGGAACTGCGCGCCTGGATCGGCACGCACGACCTGGACGACTGCACGTTCAGCGAGCAGCGGTTGATTCTCGCCACCTGGAACAGGCTTGGACCCGGTTTGAGGGATCTGCCGGATGCGCCGAGGCTTGCCGGGCTTCAACGGATGCTGTGGACGCGAACCATGCTTCTGATGAGAGAATGCCAACCGGCATTCGCGGCGCTGGCCGAGGCGAACGTGCCGATGATGCTCATCAAGGGAGCCGCGCGTGCCGCTGATCCCGTTGGACGGGGTGGACGCTCGTTCCACGACCTCGATATCGTGGTCCCGAGGAACCGGTTGGGAGACGCGCTGCAAGTGTTCATTGAACTGGGCTGGGAGCCGTCGAGCGGCTCCAGCGCCATGCGCATGCTGACGCTGGCAAGATGGCTGCGCAGCGTCAATCTTCACAAGGGCCGCTACGGCGACATCGATCTTCACGGCTGCATCTTTCGTCCGGGCCAGGGCAGTCTCGGCGACGACGACCGGGTCTGGGAACGAGCCAGATCGGTGGAGTTCAATTCGGTGGCCTGCGGACTGCCGGTCCGGGAAGACTTGGCGGTGATCGCCGTCGCCAATGGCGGTCTCGACGCCCATGCCAATAGCGACTGGCTGGTCGATCTGTCCCGCCTCATCGTTGAACACGGTTTCGATTGGAGGCTGTTTTCCGACGAAGTTCTCGCCCGCGACATTGCGGTGCCGGCATTGATCGCGCTTGGCTGGCTCAAAGCGCGGGCAGGCTATGCCGTTGACTTAGAGGCGATGAGACGCTTCGAGGCGGCCCTTCCAGGGCCTATGACCGCGTGGATGGCTTTCGTTCAAGCAAGGCCCAGGCAAAGTGAGACTCCGGCCGGTGCCGCCCTTCGTTGGCTTGCAAAGACGCGTCGCAAGTCGCTTGAGCTCGCCGGATCCGAACCACGCGGCGAGCAGAAACCGGGACCGCGCCTGAAGACGAAATTCAGCAGAGGTTTGCCTGCTGGCCAAGGCGTGCTGCGCGCTGATCTGCCTCTCCCCGCTTCCGATCGCGCCGGCATTTTGCGCTTGCACATCCGATTGCCGGCCTCGGTGAAATGGCGGCGTCTCGCCTTCGAGATCAACAGCGACGCCGGGCATATTGCCGCTTTTCATGTGCGCCCGAAACTTCCGCGCGCGGAGACCGCATTGGACGTCTTTTGCGAAATCCAACTTGACACTTCCCCTGGCGCGACAAGGGTCTGGCTTGAAAGCCGGCCGCTGCGATCCGCACGAATGCTGACCGAGGAGAACGCCGCGCGCTACGCCGCGCCCCGCTTCTGGCTGGTCAGCTCGGAATTTGGTCCCGGCGCCTCTCCGGAAGCGCTCATCGACGGCATTTCCCGTGAAGACTCCCCAAAGTGGAAGCGATGAAAGGCTCGCTGATCTTGTCGGAGGCACGAAGCGGCTCGACTTGGCTGTCACCGAAGATCGTATCGCGCGCATTGCGGCAGCGCCCTCTCCTCGCTTTGTTCTGCCGGCTCGGCACGCGCTGGCGGCAATCCCGGCTTGCCTGCTTGGGAAGGATTTCGCCTGACATAGGCCGCCTTCAGCGTTTCCGACGTGTCGCGCGAGCCGTCATGGCTCCAGCCCGGCGGCTGGATGAAATAATTTAAGCGCTGGCCGGGCGTCAGCCCCGGCGCCAGCGCATCCTTGAACATGCCGATCCATTCGTGGAACGCGACTTTCAGCGGATTGAAGGTGCCGATATTCTTGACGATGCCGTAGCGCGGCCGGTCTTCCTCCAACTCCTCGACGAAGGTGCCGAACATGCGATCCCAGATGATCAGCGTGCCGGCATAATTGGCGTCGAGATAGCGTGGATTGGTGGCGTGGTGGACGCGATGGTGCGAGGGCGTGTTGAAGATGAACTCGAACCAGCCCCACATCTTACCGATCGTCTCGGTGTGGATCCAGAACTGCCAGATCAGGTTGAAACCGAAGACGAAGGCGATCACCGCCGGATGGAAGCCGGCGAGCACCAGCGGCGCCTGCAAGATGAAGGTGAAGGTGAACAGCCCAGTCCAGCTCTGCCTCAGCGCCGTCGAGAGATTGTAATGCTGGCTGGAATGATGGTTGACATGCTCCGCCCACACCCAGCGCACCCGATGCGCGATACGGTGATAAACATAGTAGCGCAGGTCATCGAGCAGGAAGGCGGTGACGAACACCCAGATCGATAGGCCGAGATTGAAGAAGCGGAATTGCCAGAGCCACAGCAGAGCCCGGTAAGACACGACACCGAGCAGCAGGCCGGCAACAACATTGCCCGTTCCCATCATCAGGCTGGTCAGCGTGTCGCACGTCTCGAACGATCCCTTGGCGCGGCCGGTGCGCACCAGCCAGAGCTCGATCAGGATCGCCGCGACGAAGAAGGGAATCGCAAGCTGGGTGACCTGCGGGAAATCATACTCGTCCATCACGCCGCCTCCCGGATCCGATCGCTATTCTGCAGGGTCGCCGCCACGGCTCGCGCATCAGCTTCGCCGACAAAGAGGAAGCTGCCGCCCTTCCAGGTGAAATCGTTGAGCCGCAACGACACCACATTCCCTTCCCTCGTCACCGTCAGAATGTCGTTAGGCGTGACGATGCGCGTCAGAAAGCAGTCGCCGATGCTATGGACAATGCCGCAGCGTTGCGGGCCAAGGTCGACAAACGCGGCATGATTGTCGGCGGTCAGCCGCACGGCGCCCGGCTTTTCATCGGGAAAATCCTCGGCAAAGCGAGCAAGCGCCTGATCCGCGCCGGCAAGCGTCGCGGTTGTCGTGCCGCCGGCGAAATGCACGGCCGCGACAGACAACGCGATACCTAACACGACCAGGACCACAAGGACTGGCAGGCCCATGGAATGGCGGCTCCTCCAGCGGCTCGCATTTCTTTGATGCAAGTCACGCGACAGAACCCCTAGCACGATTGACGTTTACGTCAAAGGGGCCTCCAGCCTCGCATCGCATGACGCAGGAGCAGCCAGTGCCGGTGCAGGATGGAAAGCGTCGCCGTGACGCTGAGTGGCGACCTGACCGTCTCCGTCCTGTTGAGATAAGCGCGGGTCAGCGCCAAAGGCAGGAAGGCCGGCCGCAACGAAACGGGAAGCGCCGCCGCACCTTTCTCGAACGCGTTGAGATGCTCCCGCGCCAGCGCGATCATCGCCGCAACCGCCCGCTCGGCGGCAGCCCCGCCCTCTTCCTTGACGAACTCTTCCGGCGTCGTGCCGGCTGCCGCGAGGATATCTGCGGGCACAAAGCACTGGCCGCGCCGACGGTGCAGCGGCAGCAGAAGCAGCAAGCCGGTGATCGCCTGCGCGCAACCGGCTCGGCCAGCCACTTCGGCAAAGCCCGGCGCCGCCAACGGATCGAGCACCATGGCCGCAAGCTGGATCAGCGCCGCGGCCGTCTCGCCGCAATAGCCCTCGAGATTGGTCCGCGACGGCATTGGATCGTCATAGAGATCGAAGATGCGCGCCTCGAGCATGTTCTCGAATGCAGCTTTCGGCAGATGGTAGGCGGCGATCGTCGCGCGCAACGCATCGGCGGTCGGGTGGCCTGTCCCGGCATCCCCGTCGGCCGCGATGACGTCTCGCCACCATTGCAGCCTGACCTCGCCTGGCAGCGGCTCATGGATGCGATCGCGCACGCTGCCGATCTCGGCATTGAAGGCGTAGAGAGCAAGCAGCGCGTCACGCTTGTCGGCCGGCGCGTAGAGCGCGGACAGGTAGCGGTCATGGTCGGCGGCGCGCACCGCTTCCATGACGATGTCGCAATTCTTGACGATGTCGAGCGTGCCGGCCATTCAATCGACGGCGATCAGCGCGGCGGCCACGGCGCGGTCTTCGGCCAGGAGCACATTGTAGGTCCGCACCGCCGCGCCGGTCGACATCGGGTCGGCGGAGATTCCGGCCTCCTTGAGTGCAGCGCGCAACGATGCCGGCAGCGGCCGCAAATCCCTGCCCATACCGACCAACAGTATCTCGACCCGGTCGGCTTCGGCGAGCAACCTATCGAAATCCGAGGCCTTCAGCGCCTGCGGATCGGCAGGTTCCCAGCCATGGATGCCCGACGGAAGGACAAGCAGCGATCCGCGATGCGACATGTCCGCGAAGCGGAAGCCGCCATTGCCATAGGCCTCGATCGCCGCCTTGCCCGGGAAATGCGCCTCGCGGATGATGATGCCTTTAGCCATATATCTAGAGCGTAGCTCATCCGGCTCTAGAGCATGATCCCGAAAAGTGGGAACCGGTTTTCGGAAAAGATCATGCTCCAACAAAAGGTTAGATCAGGAGGACAGTTCAACGAAACGTCATCCTGATCCGGCAGCGTCAGGTCGTCACGGCCTTGCCATTCACCGGTTTCTTCTCCTCTTCGGTCGCGGCCTGCGGCCGCAACTTGAACAGGATCAGTAGTGGCGCGGCGATGAAGATCGACGAATAGGTGCCGAACACCACGCCGAACAGCATCGCCAGCGTGAAGGAGCGGATCACTTCGCCGCCGAACAACACCAGCGCCAACAGCGCCAGTGATGTCGTGACCGACGTCAACGTGGTTCTGGACAGCGTCTCGTTGATGGCGTTGTTCAAGAGCTGCGGCAGCGGCATCTTCTTGTATTTTCGAAGATCCTCGCGGACGCGGTCATAGACGACGATGGTGTCGTTCAGCGAATAGCCGATGATGGTCAGGATCGCCGCCAGCGACGACTGGTTGAACTCCAGACCGGTCAGGACGAAGAAGCCGATCGTCATGACCACGTCGTGGACTGTCGCCACGATGGCGCCGACCGCGAACTGCCATTCGAAACGGAACCAGACATAGAGCAGGATACCGGCCAACGCGATCAGCATGGCGATCGTGCCTTGCTTGGCGAGTTCGCCGGAAACCGTCGGCCCCACGACTTCGACGCGACGGAAGTCGTACTGGTCTTGCAATTCGCCCCGCACCTTGTCGATGACGGTCTGTTCGGCGTTTTCGCCGGCGTCCTGCGTGCCGACGCGGATCAGCACGTCGTTCGGAGCGCCGAATTGCTGTACCTGGATTTCGCCGATGTTGAGGTCCGACAGTCGCGAGCGGATGTCGCCAAGGTTCGCGTCGCCCTGCTTGGATTGTACCTCGATCAGCGAACCGCCCCTGAAGTCGATGCCGTAGTTGATGCCGAGGGTCAGGAATCCGACAACCGAGAGGATGGACAAGGTGCTTGAAAGCGCAAAGGTCCAGCGGCGGATCCCCATGAACGGGATCTTCGTCCCTGGCGGAATGAAGGTGACCGGGGCGCGCGGCAATTCCTTCGGACGGGCGCGCCGCAGCCAGATCGCCACAAGCATGCGGGTGAAGGTGAAGGCGGTGAAGACCGTGGTCAAAATACCGATGGCATAAGTGATGGCAAAGCCCTTGACCGGCCCCGTGCCGAGGAAGAACAGCACCACGGTGGCGATCAGCGAGGTGACGTTGGAGTCGACGATCGTCGCCAGCGCCTTGGAGAAACCGGTGTCGATCGCCTGGATCACCGAGCGGCCGTTGCGCCGCTCCTCCCGGATGCGCTCATAGATCAGAACGTTGGAATCCACCGCCATGCCGATGGTGAGCACGATGCCCGCAATACCAGGCAAGGTCAGCGTGGCGCCGAGCAGCGACAGCGCCCCCACGATCATCGCGACATGGACGGCCAAGGCAATGTTGGCGAGAAAGCCGAGGAAGCCGTAGGCGACGAACATGAAAGCGACGACGAGGATCGAGCCGATCACGCCCGCCACCTTACCGGCGTGGATGGAGTCCTGCCCGAGGCCGGGACCGACCGTGCGCTCTTCGATGATGGTCAGCTTTGCCGGCAAGGCGCCCGCTCGCAAGAGCACGGCAAGATCGTTGGCGCTTTCTGCCGTGAAATTGCCGGAGATCTGGCCGCTGCCGCCAAGGATCGGCTCGCGGATAACCGGCGCCGAAATCACCTGGTTGTCGAGCACGATCGCGAATGGCTTGCCGACATTCTGCTGGGTCGCCTGACCGAACCGTGTCGCCCCGCGGGAATTGAAGGTGAACGAAACCACCGGCTCGTTTGTCTGCGAGTTATAGGTCGGCGTCGCATTCGACAGATCTTCACCCGACACGATGACGCGGTTTTCGACGAGGTAAGGGACCGGAGGATCGTCCTGCGAATACAGGATGGAATCGCCTGGCGGCGGACGGTTCTTCATCGCGTCTTGGACCGGCACCGACGTGTCCACCATCTGGAACGTCAGCTTGGCGGTCTGGCCGATAATGTCCTTGAGCCTCTGCGGATTCTGAAGTCCGGGAACCTGGACCAGGATACGATCGTCACCCTGGCGCTGCACAATCGGTTCTGTGGTACCGAGCGCGTTGACGCGCCGTTCGACCACTTCGATCGCCTGCGACAACGCCGTCGACGTGCGATATTTGATGCCCGCATCCGTTACCGTGAACTTCAACAATCCCGGCTCGGAGTTGTCCAAAGTCATCGACTGGACGGAACCGCCGCTGAAGAGACCGGCGGTGATCGGATTGGTTATCGGCTTTAGTGCTGTCTTTGCGGCTTCGACCTGGCTCGGATCGTTGATACGCACTTGCACAGTTCGACCTGTCCCCCCCAGGCCGGTATATTGGATCTTGGCGTCACGCAGCAGCGTCCTGATCTCGTCCCGCGTCGTCTCCAACTGATCCTTGATCAGGTCATTCTGATCCATCTGGAGCAGGATGTGCGAGCCGCCCTGAAGGTCGAGGCCTAGCGTCATCTGCCGCTTGGGCACCCAGCTCGGTAGCTGCGCCAGCGTGCTTGCCGGAAAAAGATTGGGCGCGGCGAGGATCACTGTGATGGCCACGGCGAGCCAGATCAGGATCATCTTCAGGCGCGAGAAATAGAGCATTCGTTCTTATCCGTTCAGGCGTACAAGCGGCAGCGTTCCGCCATCGACGTTAGGTTACTTCTTGGCGTTCTGGTTTGCCACCGGCTCGCCCTTGACGCGCACGTCCGTGATCGTCGAACGGAGCGCCGTCACCTTGGTTCCGCCGCCAAGGTCGATCTCCAGCTCATTGTCGTCGATCACCTTGGTCACCTTGCCGACGAAGCCGCCGCCGGTCACCACCGTATCGCCGCGGCGCACCGCCGAGAGCATTTCCTGACGCTTCTTCAACTGCGCGCGCTGCGGCCGGATGATCAGAAAATACATGATCACGAAAATCAGGACAAACGGCAAAATCGAGATGAACATGTCTGGCGAAGCGCCGACGCCCTGGGCGTATGCCGGTGTAACGAACATCAAGAAACTCCTGGATGGTGAAATTCCGCCGCGGCGGCCCCACGAAAATTTGGCCGGAATATAGTCGGTAAACTTGCCAATGCAACTGCGCCGCCAGCCCAATCCGTTGCTTTTCCAGCCGTTTGCGCCGTGCTAGAGCGTCGCAGCGGAAGTGGCTTGGAGTCCACAGAAAAGATCATGCTCCAACAAAAGCTTGGGACTGGTTCTTGCAGCGATGTCATGGAAGCTGCTCCCACACGCTGAAGTGCCTCAACAAAAAGACCCGAAATGACCGACAGCCTGGACGCCTTAAACAAGAAGCTGGACCGCCTGATCGAGGCGGTGTCCCGCCTCGCCCCGCCGCCCGTGCCGGAGACCGACCTGGGTGTCGCCGACTGTTTCGTCTGGCAGGCTGATCCCGGTTTCCTGGAGCCGGTGCGCAAGGTAAACCGCGTCGACATCGGCCTGATCCGCGGCGTCGACCGCGTGCGCGACATCCTGCTCGACAACACCGAGCGCTTTGCGTCCGGCTACGCAGCCAACAATGTGCTGTTGTGGGGCGCGCGCGGCATGGGCAAATCGTCCCTGGTCAAGGCCGTGCATGCCACCGTCAACGCCTCGGACAAGCTCGACCGGCCGCTGAAGCTGATCGAGATCCACCGCGAGGACATCGACACCCTGCCCAAGCTGATGGCTCTCCTGAAGGCAGCGCCTTACCGATTCATCCTGTTTTGCGACGACCTTTCCTTCGACCATGACGACACCTCGTACAAATCGCTGAAGGCGGCTCTGGAAGGCGGCGTCGAGGGCCGGCCCGCCAACGTCATTTTCTATGCCACGTCCAATCGGCGGCATCTGTTGCCGCGCGACATGATCGACAATGAACGGTCGACCGCCATCAACCCCTCGGAAGCGGTCGAGGAGAAGGTCTCGCTTTCGGACCGTTTCGGCCTGTGGCTCGGCTTCCACAAATGCTCGCAGGACGAATATCTCGACATGATCGACGGCTATGTCCGCTATCACGACCTGGCCATCGATCCCGAGCAGTTGCGCGCCGAAGCTCTGGAATGGGCAACAACGCGCGGCAGCCGTTCCGGCCGTGTCGCCTGGCAGTTCACGCAGGACCTCGCCGGCCGGCTCGGCAAGCCGCTCAAGGATTGAATGTGACCTGGGCGGCTGCGCCCGTCGCAAGTTGCCGCCGCTTCGTTCCGACATGCCGCTGGGCCCGAATCCGAACAAGGGAACCGTCAGGACGATGATGTGGCAGCGGACCGCCCGCGCCAGCGTGCCGGCGATCGAGATGCGCTCCAGCGACTATCTCGGCCACGGCGCGATCAGCTATTCTCGCTGATCGCCCTGCCCTCCATCATCGAGGACAACACCGTCGCCTTCATTGGCGACCTCGACGCAACTCATGCCTGGACCTTCACCAAGGACGTCGCCTGGACGCTTGTCGAGGCCACACCGGCGAATGGGGACGGGCGTTTCATGTACCCTCGCAACACGCCTCGCCCAACGAGCTTATCCGCAAAACCGCCGCGATGCTCGACCGGCATATTGCCGAGACGCACTCCTACTCCATCCCCGAAATGGAAGCGCTGGGCATGCAGGAGCTGATCGAGATGAGGTATTTCCTCGAGACCCCCTGCTGGTTGATTCCTCCGACGCGGATACGCTTGGGCGTGAAGGCCAGCAGCCTTGAGGAAATGATCGCCGACACGCTCCGCATCCCGCTCAACTGAAAAAACCCGCTCCTTGCGGAACGGGCTGAAGACGGCGGGCCGGACTGGAGGTCAGGCGGCCCGCAATTGTTCTTGTTCTATTCGAGATAGCCGGACGGATCGACTGGTGCCGAGTTCTTGCGCACCTCGAAGTGCAGCTTGGGCGAGTCGGTGGTGCCGCTCATGCCGGACAGCGCGATCTCCTGGCCACGCTTGACCTTCTGGCCGCGCTGCACCTCGATCGAGCTTGCGTGGCCATAGACGGTGACTAGGCCGTTCTCGTGCCGCACCAGCACGGTGTTGCCGAATTCCTTGAGGCCGTCGCCGGCATAGATGACCACGCCGTTCTCGGCTGCCTTGATCGGCGTTCCTTCCGGCACCGCGATGTCGACGCCGTCCCTGCCGGAGCCGAAGCTCGAGATCACGCGGCCACGCACCGGCCAGCGCATCTTGCCAATGCCCGTCGCGTCGGGCGCCTCGGCATTGTCGTCCTCGGCCTGCTGGATGACCTTGGCGTCCTTCTTCGGCGGTGTGTAGGAGGCGAGCGCCTCGGTGGTCTTCGCCGGCGGCGGTGTCGTCGCCGTCGTCACCGGATCGACCGCCGGCTTGGCTGTGGTGGCCGTCGGCTTGGCAGCGGCAACCGCGACGGTGCCGCCGGCCGGGACCTTGAGCGTCTGTCCGATCTTGAGCAAGCCGTCCTGCATGCCGTTGGCCTGCTTCAGCGCTGTGACGCCGACGCCGGTCTTCCTGGCGATTGACGACAGCGAGTCGCCCTGCTGGACAGTATAGGTGCCTCCGGCGCCGGCAGGCTTCGCCTCGGCCACCTGCGTCGCGGGCTTGGGGTTCTTGGAACCAGCAGCCGCCGCCGATGTGTCGACCTGAGCGGCCGACTTGCCGTCCTTGACCTTGGGCTGCTGCGGCAGCACCGCGACTTTCTCCGGCGCGCCGGCAGGCTGCTTCGGCGCATTCGCCGGCTTGCCTTGGGCGACCTTCGGCTCCGCCTTGCTCGAATAGGCATAAGCGGGGATGACGATCTTCTGGCCGGACCGGATGCCTTTCTTCGGATCGATCCCGTTGACCTTGGCGATCGCATCGGCCGGCACATGATAGTGCGCCGCCAAGCCCGAAAGCGTCTCGCCTTCCCGGACGACGATTTCGGTCGCATGCGGCGCAGCGCTGGCGTTGCGCACGGCGTCGGGCTCGGCCGTCTTGAAGGGCTTTGCGGCCGGCGCGACGGTGCCGGTGGCCGTCCTGTCGAGATGCGGCGCCGGCGCGAGTGCCGGAGCCGGTGCGAGACCGGGAGCCGAGGCGGTACGCATCGGCTTTGCCGTAGCCGGTGCTGAGGGCGGCGGCAATTGCTGAGCCGTGACCGGCTCGAGGCTGGAGCGGCTCACCGACTGGGTGTGCGTGCCATCGACCGGCGCAGGCGCGGCCGTGTCGCCCGGATAGGGCTGGTCGACATTCTGCTTGTTGATGATGGCGCGCTGATTGTTGGTGGATGATGTGAAGACATCATCGACACCGTTGAAGCGCATCGACTGGGAACTGCACCCGGCCGCCGCGCCGGCAATCATCAGGACAGCGCAACCGCGCGCCAGATTGCGTCTGTTTGCTTTCAAGTGATTGAATTGCATCGCACTAACCCGCACAGACCCGGTACAAACTGACCCTGATTAAAGCGCGTTAATGTTACTGGCCGGTTAACCCATTAGAATCCGCCGAAAATTTTCTTAAAACATTGGCGGAAATTTTGGCGGGCCGAAATTCAGGTCGGGATCGCGGCGGGCGCGCCGGCTTTCCGGCGGATTTGCGTCCGGTTTCCAGGCCACGACTTCGCCTCTCTCTGAAGCGGAGAACAGAGTTGGCTGGCGGTCGGGCTGGCCCCTCGACACAAGTCTCATCGACCACGACCCGACCCGGTCGGTTTGCGGCTGGACCTTTCGCTGGAACGGTTGAGAAAGCCTAGATTACGGCCGCGACGCTGCGCAGGATCGGCTGCAATCTGACCATACCGATGTCCTCGCGCTCGAAGCGGCTGCCGACCTTGGTGAGCTTGGCCAGCACCTGCTCGCCCTCTTCAGGGCCGATCGGCGCAATGACCACGCCGCCGCTCGACAATTGATCGAGAAGGAAGCGCGGCAGGCTGTCGAAGGCCGCCCAGGCGACGATGCGGTCGAACGGCCCCTCATTGGGCAGGCCGTTGGAACCGTCCGCCTGGCGGACGATGATGTTGCTGATGGCAAGCGCCTCGAAGCGTTGCTTTGCCTGCTCGGTGAGCGTCTTGTAGCGATCGGTGGTGATGACGCGCGCGGCAAGCCGCGACATGACCGCGGCCGTGTAGCCCGAGCCGGTGCCGATCTCGAGCACGCGATTGCCCGGCTCGATGTGCAGCGCGGCGATCACCGCTGCCTGCAGATCGGCGCCCTCGATCGCTTCGCCGCATTCGATCGGCAGCATGCCGTCCGACCAGGCGAGCGCATGGAACTGGGCCGACAGGAAGCCGCGCCGCGGCGTCGCCTCGAAGGCCGCGACCAGCGCCTTTGGCGCCGTGCCCCTGCCCCGCAGCCTGAGCAGGAAAGCGGCGAACCCTTCGCGGTCGTCGATGCCCGTGTTCATGCCAAAACCTTATCTATGACAGCGCCTTGGTCAGTTGGTCGCGGAGTTCATGGGCGGTGAAGTCGAGCTGGAGCGGCGTCACCGACACCAGCCGGTTGCGCAGCGCATGAAGGTCCGTGCCCTTCTTGCCCTCGACCGGCTCGCGGCCGAAGCGCAGCCAGTAATAAGGCAGCCCGCGCCCGTCGCGCCGCTCGTCGACCCAGAGGCTATGAACCAGCTTGCCCTGCGATGTGACGACGGTGCCTTCGACCTCGTCCGGCGCGCAGTTCGGGAAATTGACGTTGAGCAGCACGCCGTCCGGCAGCGGCGTTTCCACCAGTCGTTTCAGCAGCGCCGGCGCCAGAGCTTCGGTCGTCTCGTAAGGAACGACGCGATCCTCGCCGACATAGGAATAGGCCTGGCTGACCGCGATCGAGCGCACGCCGAGCAGCGCGCCTTCCATGGCGCCCGCAACGGTGCCGGAATAGGTGACGTCGTCGGCAATGTTGGCACCGGAATTGACGCCGGACAGGATCAGGTCCGGCGGTCCGGGCAGGATTTTTTTCGTGCCCATGATGACGCAGTCGGTCGGCGTGCCGCGCACCGCGTAATGCTTTTCGCCGATCTTGCGCAGCCGGAGCGGCTCCGAAATCGACAGCGAATGCGCATAGCCGGACTGGTCCTGCTCCGGCGCGACGACCCAAACATCGTCGGACAAAGTGCGGGCGATGCGCTCGAGCGACGCCAGCCCTTCAGCGTGGATGCCGTCGTCGTTGGTCAGGAGAATGCGCATCAAGTCACTTCGCTTCGATCTTGGTGAGACCACCCATGTAAGGCCGCAGCACTTCAGGAATGGTTACGCTGCCATCCTCATTCTGGTAGTTTTCGATAACGGCAATAAGAGCGCGGCCGACTGCGGTGCCCGAACCATTCAGTGTATGGACGAAGCGGTTGCCCTTGCCGTCCTTGTCCTTGTAGCGGGCACCCATGCGCCTGGCCTGGAAATCGCCGCAGACCGAGCAGGACGAGATTTCGCGATAGGCGTTCTGACCCGGCAGCCAGACCTCGATGTCGTAGGTCTTGCGCGCGCCGAAACCCATGTCGCCGGTGCAGAGCGTAACGGTGCGGAACGGTAGGCCGAGGCGCTTCAGCACCTCCTCCGCGCATTGCGTCATGCGCTCATGCTCGGTGATCGAGCTTTCCTGGTCGGTAATCGAGACCAGCTCGACCTTGTAGAACTGGTGCTGGCGCAGCATGCCACGCGTGTCGCGCCCGGCCGAGCCCGCTTCCGAGCGGAAGCAAGGCGTCAGCGCCGTGTAGCGCAACGGCAGTTTTTCATGCGCGGTGATCTCCTCGCGCACGAGGTTGGTCAGCGGCACTTCAGCTGTCGGGATCAGGCCAAGCCGACCGTCGCCATGCGGCGTGAAGAACAGGTCTTCCTCGAATTTCGGCAGCTGGTTGGTGCCGAAAAGCACCTCGTCGCGCACCATCAGCGGCGGGATGACCTCTTCATAACCATGCTCGGTCGTGTGCAGGTCGAGCATGAACTGGCCGAGCGCGCGCTCCATGCGCGCCAGTTGGCTCTTCAGCACAGTGAAGCGCGAACCGGACAGCCTTGCCGCACGCTCGAAATCCATCATGCCGAGCGCTTCGCCGATCTCGAAATGCTCCTTCACCCAGTTCGGGCGCGTCGGCACCTCACCGACGATGCGCTTGACGACATTGTCATGCTCGTCCTTGCCGACCGGAACGTCCTCCAGCGGCACGTTTGGCAGCACCGCCAGCACGTCGTTCAGCGCCTTGTCGAGGTCGCGCTCGCGCGCCTCGCCATTCTGGATGAACGCCTTGATGTCGCTGACTTCACCCTTGAGCTTGTCGGCAAGTGCTGAATCGCCCGAACGCATGGCGTTGCCGATCTCCTTCGAGGCGGCATTGCGGCGCTCCTGCTTGACCTGCAACTCGCTCAGATGCGAGCGCCGGGCCTCGTCCTTGGCGATAAGGTCGTCGACCGTGGACTGCGCCTCGCCTGCCGACCACGAGCGCTTCACCAGCGCCTCGACAAGGGCCTTCGGGTTGTCGCGAATCCATTTGATGTCAAGCATGGTCGATCCTCAAAAGTAAGGATCGAGGGCGTAAACCGCATCCGCCATCGATGCAAGTCGGCGGGCAGGCGCACCGCCGCGATTTTCCGGCTTTAGCGACTTACGTCGACGGCGCGTCTGGCGAGTCGCTCGCGACCGAACTCCCCGCCTCTTCCTGCTCGCGCGCCAGGCGGTCGCGTGCCTGTGCGCGCTCGATCATGCGCGACGACCAGATCGCGACCTCGTAGAGGATGATGGTCGGAATGGCGAGGCCGCACTGGCTCATCGGATCGGGCGGCGTCAGCACCGCGGCGACCACGAAGGAAAGCACGATCGCCCATTTGCGCTTCTCGGCCAGCGCCTGCGACGACAGCAGGCCGACGCGCGTCAGAAGGCTGGTCACCACCGGCAGCTGGAACACCAGGCCGAAGGAGAAGATCAGCGTCATGATCAGGCTGAGATATTCCGACACCTTCGGCAGCAGCGAAATCTGCACCTGGTCGTTGGTGCCGACCTGCTGCATGGCCAGGAAGAACCACATCACCATCGGGGTGAAGAAGAAATAGACCAGAGAGGCGCCCAGCAGGAACAGGACGGGTGACGCGATCAGGAACGGCAGGAAGGCGCTGCGCTCGTTCTTGTAGAGGCCCGGCGCGATGAACTTGTAGATCTGCGTGGCGATCAGCGGGAAGGCGATCACCATGCCGCCGAACATGGCGAGCTTCACCTGGGTGAAGAAGAACTCCTGCGGCGCCGTGTAGATCAGCTCGACCTTGTGCGGGTCGAGGCCTGCCCACTGCGTTGCCCATTTGAACGGGATGACCAGAAGGTTGAACAGGCGCTTTGCGAAGAAGAAGCAGACGAGGAAGGCAACGAAGAAGCCGCCCAGCGACCAGATCAGGCGGCGGCGCAACTCGATGAGATGCTCGATCAGCGGCGCCGACGATTTCTCGATTTCTTCCCGCTCCTTGTCCGATACGCTCACTTGGCGGCTCCCGCCGTCTTCTTGATGTCGCCCGCCATTTTCTTGCTATCGGCGACCTTCTTGGTGGCAGGCTTCTTGGCAGCGTGAAGCTTTGCCTCAGCCTTGGGCGCGGCCTTCTTGCCGGGCGCGGCGGCTTTAGCCGCAGCCGGCGTCATCTTGACGGCAGCCTTTGCGGCGGATGCCTTTGATGCCGTCTTGGCCGTGCCGGCGCTCCTTGCCTTGGCGGTCGCCGCCTTTTTCGCCGGCTCGGCCGAAACGGCGGTCTCCGAAACCGGTACCGTGACGGAGGCGTCCGTCATGGCCGGAAAAGTCGGAGCGGCCGGGGCGGGCTCGGTTGCGCCGACCCCGGGCATGTCCGTCGAGCCATTCTTGAGCGGCTCGGCAGGTTGCGGCGTGTCTGCCGCCGGCGCGGCAGGATCGGCGGCGGGCTTCGGCTTCATCATCGTATCGACGCCGGCCCGCACATCGGCCGCAGCCTGCTCGAACGGATTGAGCTGCTTGCGCACCTCGTTCATCGGATTGAGGCTGCGGAGACTGTCGATCGAGCTCTTCACGTCGTCGAGCTCGGCCTCCTTAAGCGCTTCGTTGAACTGCTTCTGGAAGTCGCCGGCCATGGCGCGCAGTTTCGCCGCCGTGCGGCCGAAGGTGCGCAGCATGTTGGGCAAATCCTTGGGCCCGACGACCACGATCATGACGACCGCGATCACCAGCAGTTCGCTCCAACCGACTTCGAACATGGCAATCTATTCCGACTCGTGCACGCCGCCCGCAAATGCGAAGCGGTTTTGGGACAACGGCATGCTCAAACCAACAATCGGATCAGCTCTTGCTGACCTTTTCCTTGCCCGGCGAAACAGTCTCGTCGGCGCGGTGCTCGACGGTCCGCTTGTCGTCAACGTCGTCGTCAGCCATGCCCTTTTTGAAACTCTTGATACCCTTGGCCATGTCGCCCATCAGTTCCGGGATCTTGCCGCGGCCGAACACCAGCAGCACGATCACCAGCACGATCATCCAGTGCCAAATCGAAAACGAACCCATAACGATCTCTCTCGAATGTTTTCCCTCGGCGATGATCTATGCGTTTTCGCTCGGGGTTTCAAACACAACCGCAATGAAGTTGATAAAATGGCTAGCGGATGTCACGCACTTTCGGCGTGAACGCCTTGCTACGAATCCGCGCAGGCCTTGCTAATAGACCATCCGTGCCGGTTCCGCGGTCACTCTTCCGTGACGCGCGGCGTCAGCAGCCCGAGTTCCTCGAGGTCGATATCGGTCAGCTCATCCTCATCCTCGGTCAGCGCGTCCGGATCCGCTGGCGGCACCGGCATCGAGAAATTGGCCGGCATGCGCGTCGAGAGCAGGCCGGCGCCCTTCAACTCTTCCATACCGGGTAGATCGCGGATCTCCTCCAGCGCGAAATGGTCGAGGAAGGCGTCGGTGGTGCCATAGGTCACCGGCCGCCCGGGCGTGCGGCGACGGCCGCGCATCCTGACCCATTCCGTTTCGAGCAGCGTGTCGAGCGTGCCCTTGGAGGTCTCAACGCCTCTGATGTCCTCGATCTCGGCGCGCGTGACGGGCTGGTGATATGCGATGATCGCCAGCACTTCGAGCGCCGCGCGCGACAGCTTTCTCTGCTGGACGGAGTCCCGGCTCATCAGGAAAGCCAGGTCACCCGCGGTACGGAAGGCCCAGGCATCGGCGACCCGCACCAGGTTGACGCCGCGCTTGGCGTAGATCTGCTGCAGATCGGCCATTGCGGCGGCGATGTTGACGCCTTCCGGCAGGCGCGCGGCAAGCTGCTTTTCGCTGACCGGCTCGGCGCTGGCGAAAACGATCGCCTCGGCCATCCGCACGGCTTCCGACAATTGCAGCCGCTCGGCGGGGTTTTCGATGGATCCCTGCTCGGCCATCTCGTCTTCCGGCCCGTCCTCGACCTTGAACGGGATCACCGAAGCGTTGGCGCGTTCGCTCATGATACCACCTCGACTGCCTTCACCCTTTGCCCGCGGCCGCGCAGATAGATTGGCGCGAACACCTGATCCTGCCGCACCTCCAGTTTGCCCTCGCGCACCATTTCGAGCGTCGCCGCGAAGGAACTGGCCATCGCCGTGCGCTTCTCTTCCGGCGCTGCCAGATACTCGATCAGGAAGCTGTCGAGCGCCGTCCAGTCGCCGACCGAGCCGACCAGCCGCGCCAGCACCTCACGCGCATCCTTCAGCGACCACACGGCGCGCCGGGCGATCGTCACATTGTTGATCGCCTGCCGCTGGCGCTGCTGCGCGTAGGCGGTGAGCAGATCGTAGAGCGAAGCCGAAAAGCTGTTGCGCTTCTCGACGATGACCATTTCCGGCATGCCCCGCGCGAAGACGTCGCGGCCGAGCCGGTTGCGGTTGACCAGCCGCGCCGAGGCGTCGCGCATGGCTTCCAGCCGCTTCAGCCGGAATTGCAGCACCGCCGCCAGTTCCTCGCCGCTTTCGCCCTCCTCGCCCGGCTGTTTCGGGATCAAGAGCTTCGACTTCAGGAAGGCGAGCCATGCCGCCATCACCAGATAATCGGCGGCAAGCTCGAGCCTGAGGGCCCGCACCTTCTCGATGAAGGCCAGATACTGCTCGGCCAAAGCCAGTATCGAAATGCGCGCCAGATCGACCTTCTGGTTGCGGGCAAGATGCAAGAGAAGATCGAGCGGCCCTTCGAAACCGGCCACATCCACGACCAGCGAGGGGTCGCCGGTCAGACGTGAATCGTCGTTCTCGGCCCACAGGCGGTCCATCGGTGCGGCCTTCGCGGCCTTGCCTTCCAATGTCTCCGCCACGTGCCTTTCGTCCCTTCGGTTCAGGCCACCGCTTCGAAATAGGTGGCGAATTCTGCGCGTATCGTCGTTTCGTCGGCGACGTCGCGATCCTTTATATAGGTCAGCGCCCGCTCCGCGCGTTGCAAGGACTTGCCCGACAGCGCCGTCGTGCGCGAGGCGATCCCCGACATCTCCTCGAAAACGCCGTTGCAGTGAAGGACGAGATCGCAGCCCGCCGCAAGGATCGAGGCCGCCTTTGTCGGGAAATCCCCAGAAAGTGCCTTCATCGAGGTGTCGTCGCTCATCAACAGCCCGTCGAAGCCGATCTCGCCGCGGATCACTTGATCGACGACCTTGGCGGACGTCGTCGCCGGATTGTCAGGGTCGACGGCGCTGTAGACGACATGCGCCGTCATCGCCATCGGCAGCTCGTTCAACGCCTTGAACGGGGCGAAATCATGCCTCCTGAGCTCCTCGAGCGGCGTATCGACGGTCGGCAGCGCGAAATGCGTGTCGGCGGATGCCCGACCATGGCCGGGAATATGCTTCATCACCGGCAGCACGCCGCCCGACATCAAGCCCTCGGCCGAGGCCCGGCCAAGCTCGATCACAGCATTGGGCTCCTTGCCATAGGCGCGCGCGCCGATGACGTCGCTGGCGCCTTCGACCGGAACGTCGAGCACCGGCAGGCAGTCGACGGTGATGCCCAGGCGGGATAGATCGAAGGCATGCAGCCGCGCCAGCAGCCAGGCGGCGCGGCCGCCGGCTTCCTTGTCCTCGCGCCACAGCGCGCCAAGCGCGCCCCCTGCCGGATAGTTCGGCGCCAGCGGCGGACGCAAGCGCTGCACCCTGCCGCCTTCCTGGTCGATGAAGACCGGTGCATCCGGGCGGCCGACGCAGTCGCGCATCGTGGCGACAAGCTCGCGGATCTGCCCGGCCTCGCCGATGTTGCGCGCAAACAGGATGAAACCCCAGGGACGTTCGTCCCGATAGAAACGGATCTCGTCTTCGGTGAGGGATTTCCCGGCGCAGCCGAGGATCATGGATTTTGATTCGCTCATAGACGGGAGCTTAAGGCTTTGAGCGAGCAAAGGGAATCACCCCTGCCCTTGGATGGGCCAAAGCCCACAACCGTCCACAACGAAAAGCCGGCGCGGCCTTTCGGCGGCGCCGGCCTTTGTAAAGCTGAGACCGTCAGCGCGACACGAAGCAGTTGCCGCCGGCCGCCTTGTAGCTGGTGCAGAGCGCGATCGCATCGTTGCGCGACTGGGCCGGTACGCGGACGCGGTAGAAGGTGCCCTTGCCCGCGACCTCGGCCTTGACGATGTTGGCGGTGTGGCCGGAGAGCACGCTGCCATACCGGCGCTGCAGGTCCTGATAGGTGGACTGCGCGCTTTGCACCGTCGGCTGAGAGGCGATCTGCATCGACCACGAGCCGCCGCCGGCGGCTGCCGCCGGATCGATGGAAGCGACCTGGTCCGGCTTCACCTCGCCGACAATATCGACCGGCTGGTCGGACGGACGCGCCGGCGCCACCGGCACCGTCGCCGGCGTATTGCTCGACTGCGACTTGGCTTCAGCCTTCTTGGTGGGCTTCGCCGGCTTGACGGTCGACGCATCGGCCTGGCCCGTATCGGCCTGGCTCGCGTCAGAAGCCACCGTTCCCGTCTGCTGGCCGTCGGAAGCCGGCGCGACATGCTGCGGCGCCGGATCGCTCGGCTCGGCAGCCGCGACCTTCGGCGCGGCCGGGGCCGAATCCTCGCGCGGCACCAGCGAGCCGTCAGGCTTGACCATCATGGTCTTCACCTTGCGCGGCGCGACGGCGACGACGTCACTGTTGGCCGTGTTGTCGGCATCCTGCTGCAGCACCTGGGCGATACGGTCTTCCGACTTCGGCGCCGGTGCCGCCGGCTGCGCGCTTGCCGGCGCGGCAGGTTGCGCGCTTTCGGGCACATCCGCCTGCGTGACGCCGGGCAGTGCGGTGCTCGAATTCTGCGCGGCGTCGGTGCCGGCCGCGGCGTCGTTGGGCGAAAGATCTACCACGCGGCTCGGCGGCGGTTCCTTCGAGGCCAGGTCCACGGGCTGCTCGGTGGTGTTCACCAGCTTCTGCTGAACCGGCTCGGTGGGCTTGGCCGCGCTACCGCCCTTGGCAACCGCGTCGTAAACCTTGCTGTCCTGGTTCGGCACCACCGTGCCACCTGGATTTTCGGGCTTTACCTTGATCGGCGAATTGTCGGCCTTGACGATCACCGGAGCCTCGCTGCCGCCCTTGCCGCCGAAGGAGACGGCCAGCGCGCCAAGGCCGCCGAGCACCACCACGGCGCCGACCAGAGCCGCGATCATCGTGCCGCGACGGCGCGGCTGCGCCGCCTCGCGTTCGGCAAGACCGGGGATCGCCATCGCCTCTTCGAGCTCAGGATCGTAGTCGAGCTCGTCGTTGGCGAATTCGTCCGCCTGCGAGACAGGCCGGCTGCCGGGCAGATCGTCGGCGTCATAATCGTTCGCGGCGGCGAAGGAAGCCGGAGCGGCTGGAGCCGCCTGAGCCTCGGCCCGCAGGTCGCGACGGTCATAGCCGTTGAACCCCGCGCTGTAGGTTTCGTCGTCATAGCCACGGTTCTGCACGGGCGCCGACGCGATCTCCGTCGCGTTCATGTCCGTGAGCAGGCTCGCGAATTCCGCGTCCAGATCGTCATAAGCGGCGGCGGCCGGCTGATCGTCCTCGAAGCTGAGCTCCGGAATGTCGAGATCGTCCGCAAGTGCGACAACGCGCTCCGGCACATCGATCGTCTCGACGTCCGGGACGTCGTCATGCTGGCGGGGCTGCGGCGTTGCCGTCGGGGCCTGCGCCGGCTTGGCATAGGCGGAATAATCTGGTGCCGGCTCGTTGCGGTAAGCAGGCGTGGTCATATGCAGCGGCGCTGAAGGCGCTGCCATCTGCACCGGCGCCGCGGGGGCCGGCGGTGCCGCAAACGGGGCTTGCACAGGCGGAGCGGCGGTCGGGGTCGAACGGCTCCAAGACCTTGTCTGCTCAACGGGCGTCGGATGCATCCAATCGGACGAATTTGCCGGAGGCCTCGCGCTGGCGGCGGCCGCCTGCTCAGCTTCGATGCTCTTGGCGAAAGCGGCGCCGAAGGCGTCGTCGTCGAAATCGATGTCCTGTTCGGCCGCGGAAGGCCCGGTCCTGGAGGGCTCGGCCTCTGCCGAGGCGGCAAAATCCTGGCGGTCGAGCTCGTTGGCGAGCAGATCGTCCAGGTCGCTGTCGGCCGGCTGGGCGCCCTGTCCGCCCTGCGCCGGCTGGTGCTCGTCGAGATCCCAGTCGAGATCGTCGGCGGCCGCATGCCCACCGGCATGGCTCTCAGGTTCGGCAACCAGCCGTGGCGCGGGAGCAGGCTCCTTGACCGCCGGCATCGGCCGCGCGGTCATGGCGCCGAGCAACGCGTTGAGCTCGTCCTCCAGGCTGCGCTCGGTGGCGGCCGGCTTTGCCGGTTCCACCGCCGCGAACGGAGCGACCGGAGCACCGGCGACTGGTGGGACCGGAGCGGCGACGACCGGAGTCGGCGCGGCCGGCTGCAACGCGGCGGCGGGCTCCACGGCCGAAGCCTGCGGCTCTTCGTTCAGCGCGTCGCGGAAGCTCAGCTCTAAATCGTCATCGAGGGTCAGCGCGGCAGACGGTTCGGGCGCGACGGGTTCCGGCTCAGCGGCAAAGTGGGCGGCCTCCGCCTCGACCATCGGCCCCGGCTCATCGCCGAGCGACAGCTCCGGTTCCTGAAAATCCTGGTCCTCGCCGAGATTGATATCGTCGCTCAGCGCCTCGTCGAAACGGCCGGCGAAATCATCTTCGGAGATCGGCGGGGCGGCTGCATGATCTTCGACCGGCTCGACGGCCTGCGCCCGCGGCTCCGGCTCATGGCTTTCAAACGACAGCTCGTCTTCGAGCGATATGTGGACCGCACTGTCGAAATCGGCGTCGAACGCTTCTTCGCTCGCGGCCTGCATGGCTTCGACGGCATCCTGACGTGCGTCCACCGGTTCGTGATGGTCGAGCTGGAAATCCTGGTCCAGCGAAGCCGCCATTTCCTGGTCGATCGGAAGATCATCTTCGAGCGGCGTGACATGCAGCGAACTGGCGACTGCCTTGTCGAAATCATCGTCGAAAGCGACTTCCGGCTCGGGAGCGACTTCCGGTTCCGGCGTAAAACGCTCAGACGCGAAATGCGCCTCTGGCGCGACTTCGGGCTCAGCGGGCACGTGCGGTTCTGAAGCGAGCGGTTCTGGAGCGAACTGCGGCTCCGGTGCGCGCGCCACGGCAAAGTCGGCATGATCCGCCGCGTCGTCAAAGACGAAATCCTGCTCGAAGGAAGCCGTCAGTTCGTCGTTATTCGCGACGGCACTGGCGGCATCGAAAGCCGGCTCATGGCTGATCTGGTGGATGCCAGCCTGCTGAGCGACCGGCGCGCTTTCCTCGACGGAATCGAACTCGCCCATCAACTCCTTCTCAAGGTCGATGTCGAAATCGTCAGCCCCCGCGCTGGCCGGCATGGCCTTCTCGGCCGCGGGGGCCGTTTGCCTGACCGGCTGGCGCGGGTCGAAACCCATGATCCGGGTCAGTTCCGCGAACGGATCATCGTCGGCGATATCGTTGTGGTCGGCTACTTTCAGCGGGGTTCTGTCTGCCATTATTGTTCCCGAACTCGCACAAAGTCGGACGCCATGGACGTCGCGCAGGGTTGGCCCTTACCAGCGCAATGTGGGCAAAAGGTGACAGGTTTTTTAGTTAAACCTAACGCATTTCCGTGGGCGCGTCTGCCCCGATTAGCGTCAGGCCGGAGGTCAAGACATCCGAAACAGCCTGCACCAGCCCCAGTCTGGCATAGGTTGATTCTCGGTCGTTAACCTTAACAAAACGTAAGTCCTGGTTGTCGTGGCCGCGATTCCACTGTGCATGGAAGCCTGAAGCCAGGTCATAGAGGTAGAAAGCGAGCCGGTGCGGCTCCAGCGAAAGCGCAGCGGATTCGATCAATCTTGGATATTCAGCCAGCTTCCGGATCAGCGCGATTTCGCCTTCGTCGGTGAGCGCAGCCACCGAGGCCGCGAGCCGGTTGCGGTCAAAATTCGCCTCGCCGAGCTGCTCGCTCGCCTGCCTAAAGACGGAATGGCAGCGCGCCGAAGCGTACTGCACATAGAACACCGGATTGTCCTTCGACTGTTCCGTGACCTTGGCGAAGTCGAAATCGAGCGGCGCATCGTTCTTGCGGTAAAGCATCATGAAGCGGATCGGGTCGCGGCCGACCTCCTCCACCACGTCGCGCAACGTTACGAAATCGCCGGACCGCTTCGACATCCGGACCGGCTCGCCGTCGCGGAACAGTTTTACGAGCTGGCAGAGCAGCACCGTCAGCTTGACCGTATCGCCGGCCACCGCCCGCGCCAGCGCCTCGAGCCGCTTCACATAGCCGCCATGGTCGGCGCCGAGCACATAGATCAGATCGACAAAGCCCCGCTCGACCTTGTCCTTGAGATAGGCGACGTCGGCGGCAAAATAGGTGAACGAGCCGTCCGACTTGACCAGGGCCCTGTCCATGTCGTCGCCGACAGCGGTTGAGCGGAACAGGGTCTGCTCGCGATCTTCCCAGTCGTCCGGCTTCTCGCCCTTCGGCGGCGGCAGCTTGCCCTTGTAGATATGCCCCTTGAGCGTCAGGTCGGCGATCGCCGCGCGGATCTTCTTGGCATTGTCGGCGTGCAGCGTGCGCTCGGAGAAAAACACGTCGTGATGCACGTTGAGCAGCGCCAGATCCTCGCGGATCATCGCCATCATCGCGTCGACAGTGCGATCCTTCACGATCGGCAGCGCTTCGTCTTCCGGCATCTCCAGCAAGCCGAGGCCGAACTCCTCAGCCAGCGCCTGACCCACCGGGACCAGATAGTCGCCTGGATAAAGACCCGAGGGGATCTCGCCGATGTCTTCGCCAAGCGCCTGACGATAGCGCAACAGCGCCGAACGGCCGAGCACATCGATCTGCGAGCCGGCGTCGTTGATCACATATTCCTTGGTCACGTCGTAGCCGGCGAAGGCCATCAGATTGGCTAGAGTGTCTCCGACCACGGCGCCGCGGCAATGGCCGACATGCATGGGGCCGGTCGGGTTGGCCGAGACATATTCGACATTTGCCTTGCGGCCGCCTCCGATGGTCGAGCGGCCATAATTGCGCCCCTCGCCAAGCAGTGCCGCCAGATGCGCGTGCCAGAACGCGTCCTTGAGCCTGAGATTGACGAAGCCAGGCCCAGCGATCTCGGCCGAAGCGATATCGGCGTCGCTACGCAGCGCTTCGGCGAGTTTCTCGGCAAGCGCGCGCGGGTTCTGTCCGGTGGGCTTGGCCAGCACCATCGCCGCATTGGTGGCGAGATCGCCATGGCTCGCGTCGCGCGGCGGCTCGACCGCGATGCGCGACAGGTCGAGCGCGGCCCCCTCCTTGTCCTTGAGAGCAAGGGCTTCGACGGCCTTTACGATCCGCGCGTTGAAATCGGCGAAGATATTCATTGGATATGCTCTGGGCTTAAGAAGCACCGGCCCACCGGCCGGCAAAATCGAGGCTCGCCCTAACTCAAATCGGGCGTATGGTCAAACAGACGCCGATGTTCCTTCAGCGCATAGGTGTCGGTCATGCCGGCCAGGAAGTCGGCGACGCTGCGCGCCTTGATGCGATCCTCGGCCCGGTCGAGCCCTTCGCGCCAGCCATCGGGCATGGCGCGAGGATCGGCGAAATAGACGTCGAACAACTCACGCACGATGCGCTCGGCATCGGCCCGCACACGCATCACTTCCGGGTGCCGGTAGAGATGCTTATAGAGGAAAGCCTTCAATTCCTTTTCGGCCGCCGCCATGGCTGCCGAAAACCTCACCAGGGTCTCCCCCGCAGCCCGCACCGCATCGGCGCTGTCCGGCTTGAGCCGCTCGATATTGGCGGTAGTCGATGCGATGACATCCTCGACCATCAAGGTGATCTGACGGCGCATCAGCTCATGGCCGGTGCGGACATCGTCGAGCTGGGGGTATTTCGCACGTACACCCGTCAGGATCGAGCCCGGGAGGCCGACCTCATCCAGCATGTCCAGCGTCAGCAGGCCCGCGCGCAGGCCGTCATCGATGTCGTGGGTGTTGTAGGCGATGTCGTCGGCAATCGCGGCGCACTGCGCCTCAATGCCAGCGAAACGGTCGAGCTCGAGATCGTGCAGCTCCGAATAATCGCGGATCGCCTGCGGCACCGGACCTTTGAGCCCCTTCCCGCTCGCGTCGGTCAGCGGCCCATTGTGCTTGACCAGTCCTTCAAGCGTTTCCCAGGTGAGGTTCAGCCCGTCGAATTCGGCATAGCGCCGCTCAAGCCGCGTGACGACGCGCAGCGACTGCGCATTGTGATCGAAGCCGCCCCAGGCGGCCATCTTCTCGTTGAGCGCGTCCTCGCCTGTATGCCCGAACGGCGTGTGGCCGAAATCATGCACAAGAGCCACGGCCTCGGCGAGGTCCTCATCGCCGCGCAATGCCCGCGCCAAGGCGCGGGCAATCTGCGCCACCTCGATCGAATGCGTCAGCCGAGTGCGGTAATGGTCGCCCTCATGCGCGACGAAGACCTGGGTCTTGTGCTTCAGCCGGCGGAAAGCGGTGGAATGGATGATGCGGTCGCGGTCGCGCTGGAACGGCGTGCGCGTCGGGCTTTCGGCCTCCGGGAACAGCCGCCCGCGCGAACGCGCCGGGTCGCTCGCATAGACGGCGCGCGGCCGATAGCCGAACCCGATGTCGCCGAGGGCATCCTTGCCCCGCTGCTCTTCCATTGACCCACCAGTTGACTTGGCCCTGCCCGCTTCATACCTATCATGTGAAATCGAAAGCAAGGTGACGCCGATGGGCGCGGATGCCGAGACTGCCATGAAGGTCGAAATGACCGACGCCGCGGCAAAGCGGATTTCCAGGATCGTTGCCGGCGAACCGGGCAAGACGGCTCTGCGCGTCTCCGTGGAAGGCGGCGGCTGCTCCGGCTTTTCCTACAAATTCGATCTCGTGGCAGGTGCGAACGATGACGATGTCGCCATCGAGAAGGATGGCGCGACCATCCTGATCGACGACCTGTCGCTGGTCTACATGGGCGGTTCGGTGATCGACTTCGTGGACGACCTGATGGGCCAGTCCTTCCAGATCAGGAACCCTAACGCGGTCGCCTCCTGCGGCTGCGGCACCAGCTTCTCCATCTGATCGGCTGCAAGTTCGCGAGCCTATTACCGGCGCAAACCGTCGGTGTATGGTCGTGACGCGCTTATTGGCAGGAATGCGAATGGACGGCCTTTCGAAAGGCCCGTACAGGCAATACGATCCGCGTCGTCGAACGCCTTCCGTCCGAACAGCATCGAGGCCTGCATGAAGATCGTCACCTGGAACATCAACGGCGTTCGCGCCCGCATCGGCAACCTAACCCATTGGCTGACCGAAAGCGCGCCGGACATCGTCTGTCTGCAGGAGATCAAGACGGTCGACGAGCAGTTCCCGCGCGCCGAGATCGAGGCGCTGGGCTACAATGTCGAGACCAACGGCCAGAAGAGCTTCAACGGCGTCGCGATCCTGTCGAAGCTTCCCTTCGACGAGGTCAATCGCGGCCTGCCGGGCGACGATGCCGACGACCATGCCCGATTCATCGAAGGCGTCTTTTCCACCGATCAGGGCGCCCTGCGCGTCGCTTCGCTTTATCTACCCAACGGTAATCCGATCGACGATGAGCGGAAGTTTTCCTACAAGCTCGCCTGGATGGCGCGGCTGGAGCGCTGGGCGGAAGAGCGGCTGCGCCTGGAAGAGGCGCTGGTGCTGGCCGGCGACTACAACGTCATTCCCGAGCCCGCCGATGCCCGCTTTCCCGAAAACTGGCTGGGCGACGCGCTGTTCCAGCCGCAGACGAGGCAGGCCTTCCGCCGGCTGAAGAATCTCGGCTTCACCGAGGCGGTGCGCTCCGTGACCGACTCGGCCGGCGTCTACACCTTCTGGGATTATCAGGCCGGCGCCTGGCAGAAGAACAACGGCATCCGCATCGACCATCTGCTGCTGTCGCCGGAAGCCGCCAACCGCTTCTCGTCGGCCTCGGTGGAAAAACACGTCCGCGCCTGGGAGAAGCCCTCCGACCACGTGCCGGTCGCGATCGAGCTCAGCCTGCAGCCGGCCTGAGACGCCGCCAAGACCCTGATATCGCCACAAATCCCGTCTTCTATGCAGGTTGTTGTGGGGGTTGAATGGCGATCCAATTTCTTTTCAGGCCGGTCGGCCTTGCCTTGGCGCTTGCCGCGCCGACGCCATCGTTCGCGGCACCGGCCTGTTTGGCCAACGGCAAGTCCTTCAATGTCGGCCAGACGGCGTGCCTGACACTCGAGGGCGAAAGCCACCTCGCCCGCTGCGACATGGTTCTCAACAACACGTCCTGGACCAGGATCAAGGACGAATGTTCGGGAGAAGCGCCCAAACCGCACCCGACGTCGATCTCGACCCCGGCGCACGGCCTGACGCCGACGGAGCCGACTGAAAACTAAAGCGCTGCGGGCCTCACCCCTCGAAGGGGGAGCATCCGACGCTTACTGGTCGCCGTTGTTGCCCTTGGTCAGGATGTCGTCGGCGAGCGAGATCGCGGTCCGGCGATCGGCCTCGCCGGCCGCGGCGAACGCCTCTTCCTGCATGCTGCGGATCCAGGGCTGGTCGGCTGCCGGAGCCCGCTGAAGCGCGGCCGTCATCATCGCCAGGCCGCGTACGATCTTGCCACTCTGGAACAGGAGATTGCCGAGCGTCGCCTGCGCGCCGGCGTGGCCCTTCTCGGCTGCCAGTTGCAGCCAGCGGCCGGCCTGCTTGACACTGGCCTTCACGCCGCCCTCGCCCTTGAGGAACATCCGGCCGATCTCGAACTGCGCATTCGGATTGCGGTAGTTGGCGGCGGCGCGCATGTAATATTCCTGCGCCGCGACGTCGTTCTCCTCGACCGGCGTGCCGGGAATGCCCTTGCGCAGATAGTCGCCGAGCGCCACCAGCGCGTCCGACACATAGCTTTCTTCCGGCGAGCCGGGCTCGACATCCTGGTCGACGATTTCCGAGAAGAACTTGAAGGCGGCATAGTCGTCCCGCGTCACGCCGTCGCCTTCGGCGTACATGCGCGCAAGCTTCCAGGTGGCGCCGATCTGACCGTTCTCGGCGGCGTATTTATAGGCCTCGACCGCCTGGTCCTTATGGCCGCTCTTGTAAGCAGAGAAGCCGAACTGGAAGACTGCCCACGGGCTCGACTGCGGCTTCACGCCGGTCTTGTCATCGAACACCTTGTCGTCAAAGGCCATGGCCTGCCCGACGGCGCCCAGGGTCGCAAGCGCGACCAGTGCCGAAAAGACAGACGACCTCAACACCTCAGATGTCCGCATAGCAGTGCGTTTCTTCTGCCCCACCCGGATGGGTCACCGCGCCGTCGCGGGCCGACCCTACCGTTTGCGCATATTTCCAGATCGCGCCGGACTGATAGTCGGTCTTGCGCGGCTTCCAATTCTTTGCCCGGGCCGCCAGCTCGGCGTCCGACAGGGCCACTTCGATCGTGCCTTTCACGGCATCGATCGAGATCACGTCGCCATCCTTGACGAGCCCGATCGGTCCGCCGACCGCCGCCTCCGGCCCGACATGGCCGATGCAGAAGCCGCGCGTGGCGCCGGAGAAGCGTCCGTCGGTGATCAGCGCCACCTTGCCGCCCATGCCCTGGCCGTAGAGCGCCGCCGTCGTCGACAGCATCTCGCGCATGCCCGGACCGCCGCGCGGCCCTTCGTAGCGGATGACGAGAACCTCGCCCTCTCGGTAGTTGCGCTGCGTGACCGCTTCGAAGCACTCCTCTTCCGAATCGAAGCAGCGCGCCGGCCCTGAGAATTTCAGTTCCGACATGCCCGCGACCTTCACAATCGCGCCTTCGGGGGCAAGGTTGCCCTTCAAGCCCACAACGCCGCCTGTCTTGGTGATCGGCCGATCGGCGGGACGCACAACATCCTGGCTCTCATTCCAGGAAACGTGCTCCATATTTTCGGCCAAAGTGCGGCCAGTGACTGTCATGCAGTCGCCATGCAGATAGCCATGGTCGAGCAGCGTCTTCATCAGGAGCGGAATGCCGCCGGCCTCGAACATGTCCTTGGCGACATATTTGCCGCCCGGCTTGAGGTCGGCGATATAGGGTGTCTTCTCGAAGATCGCGGCCACGTCGAACAGGTCGAACTTGATGCCCGCCTCATGAGCGATCGCCGGCAAATGCAGCGCCGCATTGGTCGAGCCGCCGGTGGCCGACACCACGGTCGCGGCGTTTTCCAGCGCCTTGCGGGTGACGATGTCGCGCGGCCGGATGTTTTTGGCGACCAGTTCCATGACCTTTTCGCCCGAGGCGAAATTGAAACGGTCGCGCATTTCGTAGGGCGCCGGCGCGCCGCAGGAATAGGGCAGCGCCAAACCGATCGCCTCTGCGACGGTGGCCATGGTGTTGGCGGTGAACTGGGCGCCGCAGGAACCGGCGGAAGGACAGGCCGCCTGCTCGATCTCCAGCAGTTCGGCATCGCTGATCGTGCCGA
Organism: Mesorhizobium sp. WSM4976; assembly: GCF_029625685.1. Taxonomy (NCBI): domain Bacteria; kingdom Pseudomonadati; phylum Pseudomonadota; class Alphaproteobacteria; order Hyphomicrobiales; family Phyllobacteriaceae; genus Mesorhizobium; species Mesorhizobium sp. WSM4976. Next base: position 9,705 of record NZ_JARTVT010000040.1, on the reverse strand, counting down.
CCGAATGCTGGCCGACGGCCTCGAAAACGTCCTGAACGGTGATCTGCCGGCCGCGATAGCTGCCGGGCAGGATCGACCCGCCATAGATGAAGATCGACGGCACATTGAGCCGCACCATCGCCATCATCATGCCGGGCAGCGACTTGTCGCAGCCGGCAAGGCCGACCAGGGCATCGTAGCAATGGCCGCGCATGGTGAGCTCGACCGAATCGGCGATCACCTCGCGCGAGACCAGCGACGACTTCATGCCTTGGTGGCCCATGGCGATGCCGTCCGTGACGGTGATGGTGCAGAACTCGCGCGGCGTGCCGTTGGCGGCAGCTACACCCTTCTTGACCACCTGCGCCTGCCGCATCAGCGAGATATTGCAGGGCGCCGCCTCGTTCCAGCAGCTCGCAACGCCCACCAAAGGCTGCGCGATCTCGGTCGCCGAAAGGCCCATGGCATAGAGATACGAGCGATGCGGCGCCCGCGCCGGACCTTCGGTCACGTAGCGGCTGGGCAGCTTGGCCTTCGAGATTACCCTGGTGTCCATACTCGTCCTTGCCGCACACCCCGCGGCCGGTCCCATCGCCGGGCCAACCTGGCACGCATCCCGAGACCTATCCGGGTTGCTCCGGGTTTATGGCGGGAAATGGGCAGTTCCCTTGACCTGACTTCTAACGCAGGGGTTGTTCATAAACTGTTGCCGAAACGTCACAATAGAACGAGGCCTGGTTGTGCAGCGAATCTGCAACATACGGCGGAAGGGCGAAGCCAAAGCAAAAAGGCCGGGCGATGCCCGGCCCTTTTCGATGAATTTTCAGAAACTTAGAACTTGATCTTGACGCCGCCAGAAATCGCCGTGATCAGATCGTTGCCGACGTCGTAGGTGGCATCTGTACCGGCTGTATATCCATTCGCGTCAGTAAGCGTTCCGGAATGGCCGCTCGTCATGACGCCGATGGCACCCGCCAAGCGAAGCTCAATATTTGGCCGGGGCGTGTAGGCAACACCGCCGCCGAGCGTCCAGGTATCGGTTTGGACGCCATAACCGTGCGAAGTACCGCGATCCCAACTAAGCTGGCCGGCAGCACTCCATTGATCATTGAACTTGTGACCTACGCCGCCCGAAACAGTCCAGCCGTCGCGATACATCAGGTCAAGAGAGGTAAGCCGGACCGGCGAGGGGGAAACCGATGTACACGCGGCCAAACCTTTGGTCTGCTCGGAACAGATCGGAACACTTTGCAGAGTGCTCCAGTTAACCCACTTAATCGAACCAAAGGCGAGCCAGCCGGGGGCGATACCCGACTGTAATTTCAATTCGACCGAGTCAGGCATATACTGCGTGGAGCCGTATATTGGAATCAAGCCCTGACCAATACTCGTTAGATCCAGCGTCCCTGAGATGTTATCGAGCTTGACCTTCGAATTGTAGACCAGGCTGGCGCGAAGCGCGATCTCAGGGATTTCGTAGGCAACGCCGGCGCGCCAGCCCCAGCCGCTTGCTTCGAGGTCGACACGGCCCATTGGTGACGGCCCGAATGGATTGAACCCCACCAGGCTTTCCTTGAAGCCCGAAATGTCCTGATAGAACACCCCGCCGATAAAACGGAGCTGGCCCTTACCGGCATCGAACTTGTATGAGCAGGTACCGGCGTAGTTATTGCTCTTGATATCCGTTTCGACATTCGAAAACGCGCCATTCCACGACGCGCCAGGGGCGGTGTGGGCGCCCCACGGCTGTGAATAGTCGACCATACAATCCACGCCTTGGACGACCTGAGCCTTCACGCCGATGCGCGGCACCCAGTAGGGTTCCGCTCCGTCCGCCGTGGAACTAAGAATAGTGAAGGTACCTTCCCGACCAGTCGCATTCTTATACTTGCGATCCGGCATCACATAGGTCGCTTCCGCCTCCGTTGCGACCGGCGCCGGATCGAACAGCAGGTCTATATCGTAGCCGCCGCGCTCCAGGCCACCGGCATGCGCGGGATGCATCACGGCTCCGACCATGGCGATCGAAAAGCACCCTGCCCCCAGCAGTGCTTTGAGACGCAAAATATTCATGGAAATCCCTCCCCGAAATACAAGTGGCTCAAGCTAGAACCAATTCGGGTTAACGACGCAACAACGTTTTAAAGAGCTGTACGCGTACACCTTGACAACACGTATTCTTGCCACGGTGACGGGCGCCGTAATCGGCGTCTAAATCGCGCCTACCGCGATCAAACAGCAGAAAAAGTGCGGAGAAAGGACCCAAAACAGGGCAAAAACAGCCGATTTTAGGGCTGAACGGCCCCATTGTTACATTATGGCCACAATAGGGCGCAAACTTTCCGTTTACGTCAAAATTAACGTAGCGGAACGCGCATTTTCGAGGCAGCTAACGTATCGGAAAGCACCTCCGCGCTGAGAGCGAATCTCGCCACTCAGCCGGCGTCGCGGACCCTGGTCAGAGCCACCGAAAGCTTCTCCTGCGCCTCGCGATATTCGGCGAGCTTCTCGCGCTCGGATTCGACCACCTCTTCCGGCGCGTTGGCGACGAACTTTTCGTTCGAGAGCTTCTTGTGCAGGCGCGCGATCTCCTCGGTCACCTTCGCCAGCTCCTTCTGCAGCCGCGCGGCCTCGGCCTGGAGGTCGATCAGGCTGCCGAGCGGCAGGCTCACCGTCGCTTCGTTGAGCACGATCTGGGCCGAGCCCTTGGGCGGCGCGTCGACCAACGCGATATCGCCGACGCGCGCCAGCCGCTTGATCGCTTGGGCGTGACGCTCCAGCCGCTCCTGCGTCAGCGTGTTGGCGCCGATCACCATCAGCGGCGCGATCGCGGCCGGCGGCACGTTCATTTCCGAACGCACCGAGCGGATGCCCGAGACCAGATCGACCAGCCAATTGATGTCGGCGGCGGCCTCCTCGTCTTCGAAATCGGGCGATGGCCAGGCGGCATGGCAAAGCAGCGAGGAGCGTTCCCTGCCCTCTCCAGCGGTCTGCGCCCACAGCTCCTCCGTCATGAACGGCATCATCGGATGCAGGAGCTTGTAGATCTCGTCGAGCACGAAGGCGACGCAGGCCCGGCTCTCGGCCTTGGCTGCCTCGTCCGTGCCCATGAACACCGGCTTCAACAGTTCCAGGTACCAGTCGCAGAACAGGTTCCAGACGAAGCGGTAGGCAGCAGTCGCCGCCTCGTTGAAACGATAGCTGGTGATGCCTTCGGTGACCCCGCGTGCCGCCCGTGTCAGCTCGGTCAGGATCCAGCGGTTGACCGGCAGCTTGGCGTCGTTCAGCCAAAAATCGTCGTTGCGCGCAACCTCGTTCATCTCGGCGAAACGCGTCGCGTTCCAGAGCTTGGTGCCGAAATTGCGATATCCGGCGATGCGCGCCGGATCGAGCTTCACGTCGCGCCCCTGAGCCGCCATCACGGTCAGCGTGAAGCGCAGCGCGTCAGCGCCGTACTCCTCGATCAGGTCGAGCGGATCGATGACGTTGCCTCTCGACTTCGACATCTTGGCGCCGTTCTTGTCGCGCACCAGCGCATGCACATAGACGGTGTGGAACGGTTCCTCGTCCATGAAGTGCAGGCCCATCATCATCATGCGGGCGACCCAGAAGAAGATGATGTCGAAGCCGGTCACCAGCACGTCAGTCTGGTAATAGGTCTTGAGCTCCGGGGTCCGGTCGGGCCAGCCGAGCGTCGAGAACGGCCACAGCGCCGACGAGAACCACGTGTCGAGCACGTCCTCGTCGCGGGTCAGGATCTCGCCCGGCTGAAAATTCTCGAGCTTATCCTCGACCCAGGCCTTCCACGGCCCTTCCAGCGCCAGGTAATATTCGACCGCCGCAGCCAAGGCCTCTTCCTCGGTCTTCTCGACGAAGACATGTCCGTCAGGCCCGTACCAAGCCGGGATCTGGTGGCCCCACCAGAGTTGGCGGGAAATGCACCAGGGCTGGATGTTCTCCATCCAGTCGAAATAGGTCTTTTCCCAGTTCTTCGGAACGAAGTTCGTGCGGCCCTCGCGCACCGAGGCGATCGCCGGCTTGGCGAGCTCAGCGGCGTTCACATACCATTGGTCGGTCAGGAACGGCTCGATCGGCACGCCGCCGCGATCGCCATGCGGCACGGTGTGCCGGTGCGGCTCGACCTTGTCGAGGAACCCGCCGGCCTGCATCAGTTCGACGACCATCTTGCGGGCAGCGATGCGGTCGAGCCCGTCGAGCTCGTCCCACACGGCCTGGCGCTCCGGCGTGACATCGAGACCGGCGAGGAAATCCTCATTGTCCTTGAGCTTGATGGCGGCTTCGACCGTCAGGATGTTGATCGCCGGCAGCTTGTGGCGCTTGCCGACCTCGAAGTCGTTGAAATCATGCGCCGGCGTGATCTTGACCGCGCCAGAGCCTTTCTCCGGATCGGAATACTCGTCCGCCACGATCGGTATCCTGCGGCCGACGATCGGCAGCACGACATTGCGGCCGACCAGATCGGTGAAACGCTCGTCATCCGGATGCACGGCCACTGCCGTGTCGCCGAGCATCGTCTCGGGGCGCGTCGTGGCGACAGTGATGAAGGTCTTCGGGTTTTCAGGGTCGAACGCTTCGCCTTCGACTGGATAGCGGAAGTGCCAGAGATTGCCGTTGACCTCGTGCTGCTCGACCTCGAGGTCGGAAATCGCGGTGAGCAGCTTCGGGTCCCAGTTCACAAGGCGCTTGTCCTTGTAGATGAGGCCTTCCTTGTAGAGCGTGACGAAGACTTCCAGCACGGCCTTGGACAGGCCTTCATCCATGGTGAAGCGTTCGCGCGACCAGTCGGCCGAGGCGCCGAGCCGCTTCAGCTGATTGAAGATCGCGCCGCCGGACTCGGCCTTCCACTCCCAGACCTTCTCGATGAACTGCTCGCGCGTGAGATCGCGGCGGTGGATCTGCTTTTCCATGAGCTGGCGCTCGACCACCATTTGCGTGGCGATGCCGGCGTGATCCATGCCGGGCTGCCAAAGCACGTTCTTGCCGCGCATGCGCTCGAACCGCACGAGAATGTCCTGCAGCGTGTTGTTGAGCGCATGCCCCATATGCAGCGATCCGGTGACGTTCGGCGGCGGGATCACGATGGTGAAGGCTTCCGCCCCTTCCTCCGCGCCGGCGCCGGCCCGGAAGGCGTCGGCCTCTTCCCAGATTTTGGCGATCTTCGGCTCGACGGTCTTGGCGTCGTAGGTCTTTTCAAGCATGGAGGAGGTCCGAACTGTCGGTAACAAGGGTCCGGTGTAAATCGGAAGGTCTTGGCCGAGTCAACCGCGAGAGCAGCAATCACTGCCACAGATAGGCCTGTCCTCGACCGGCGACAATCCCGGCCGGTCGGGCCAACGCGCGCTCACCTGAGAGCCTTGAACAAAAACACCGCCCGAAGCCGGCGCTTTTCAGCTTGCGTGTTGCGCCAGCCTACTGCGCGCCGCGCGCCACGCGCTCGATCTCTTCGCGCACCAACCTTTCGACCAGCGTCGGAAGGTTGTTGTCGAGCCAATCCTGCAGCATCGGCCGCAGCATCTCTTCGGCCATTTCATCGAAGCTCTTCTTGCCGCGGCTGGCAAAGGCATCGGACAGCTCGCCGAAGGCGGCGGCAACCTGCCTGCCCGTGTGCTCGGAAAGGATCGCGGGACGGGACGACTGGGCCTCAGGAGGGGAGGCCTGGGAAGCGCCGGCATGCGCGACGGCTTCGACCGCAGGCTCCTCCTTGTCGACCTCGACCCGCAGCGCGGCTTCAGGAGCCCGCACAGCCGGCTTCGCGGTGACCGTGCTGCCTCCGGCCGCCGCGATTTCCCGCCGCCAGTCGGCGACGATGGTCTCAGCGGTCTGCGGCGCATTTGCAGCGGCAGGCCTGTTCGCGGCTGCCGGCGCGCTCGGCTCGGCCGCGCGCCTGGCACCGGCCTCCGGCGGGGTAGTCGGCGCCGGCGCTTCCTTCACCGGCTCCGGGCGAGCCTCGGCGCGCGCAAGCACGGGATCGGTCGCTGCAAGCTGCGCCTGGACTTCCGCCAGCGTCGCCGGCCTGCGGGGGCCGGCCTCGGCATGCAATTCGGAACGAAAGGCATCGACCTCGACAGGGGGTACAGCAGCGGAGGCAATGTTGACGGCAGCGGGTTCCAGGTCCTGGCGCAGCTCACCGGCCTCGGCCGGCTGCTTGCGACCGGTGTCGCTGTCTTCGATGATCCTTCGGATGGAAGCCAGTATCTCTTCCATGGAAGGTTCGCGCTGCGCGCTGCTTGCCGTCGCCATCGTCACATCCGCCGCCCTTGTGACCAATTACGCAATTCCGTTCCTGCCGGGCCGGAATTCGAATCAATGGCAACAGCGTAACCGACCGATCGTCATCCGAGAATCCCCAATCTGGGGACTCTTTGGATTTCAACAGATTAGGAGATTTCAACAGATTAGCCGAAGCGCAACCCGGTCAGCTATCCGGAAAGACAAACGCCGCACATCCAATGGACGCGCGGCGTTAGCCGAAGCTTGGATCGGAAATCAGCGCCCGTCGGGCGTGCGCAGTCCCGTCCACTTGTCCTTGACGGCGTTGTAATGCTCTTCAGGCTTGTACTTGGTGACCGGCAGGCCAAGGCGATCGACCGACAAGCGGCCCATCGCCGACAGGATAGCATAGCTCGCCACCACCACGTCGCGCTCGGCGCTGGCCTGGTTGATCTTGGCGGTAATGACGGCGTTCTGCGCGTTCAGAACGTCGAGCGTGGTACGCTGGCCGACATTGCGCTCTTCGATGACGCCGTTGAGCGCCAGTTGCGCGGCATCGATGACCTGCCTGTTGGCATCCACGCTTTCGCGCGCGGCGACATATTGCGTCCATGCCGAGACCACGGCCTGGCGCACTTGGTCGCGGCTGACATCGACCTGGATGCGCGCCTCGCTGAGCGATTCCTTATGCTGCCGAACCAGTGCTTCAGTCCGCCCGCCCGAATAGATGGGAATGGTCAGCGTGGCGCCGATATTGGCTGAGGTCGACGAGCCGTTGGGATTGCTCAGACTTCCAGGAACCTGGTGACTATAATTGTCCGAAATGCCGGCGGAGGCCGAAAGCTGGGGCAACAGCGCACCTTCCGACGATTTCACCGAAAATGCCGCCGCGTCCACGAGGTGCTGGGTCGACAGGATGGCCGGATGCTCGGCCGACGCCACGGCCAAGGCGGAATCGAGGTTCCCCGGCAGCAGCTTGCCCAGCGGCGAGGCTCCCTTGAGATTGCCTGGCTCATCACCGACGATCTGGTGATAGGTGGCCGCACTTGCCAGCGCCGTAGCGCGGGCGGCGCTCAACTGCGCCACAGCCGTGGCGCGCGAGGCGTCGGCCTGGGCGACGTCGGTGCGGGTGCCTTCACCGACCTCGAAGCGCGAGCGGGCCGCGCGCGCCTGTTCGGTCAGGAACTGAAGGTTCTGCTGGGTCAGCGCGGCGACCTGACGGTCGCGAATCACGTCCATATAGGCGCTTGCCGCGTTGAACAGGATGTTCTCTTCGGTGTTGCGCAGGCTTTCGACTGAAGCTTTCACCTGCGCTTCGGCGGCGGCGACATTGTTCTTGGTCTGAAACCCGTCGAACAGCGTTTGGTTGATGACGATGCCGAAGCTGCCCGTCGTCAATCTCCTGCTGGTGCCGAACCCATGCGTGTTGGTGTAGTCGATGTTCGCAGAACCGTTGACGGTCGGGCGCCAGCCCGACTTGGCGATGGCGACGCCTTCATCGGTGACGCGCACGCCGGCGCGAGCAGCGTTGAGCTGCGAATTGTACTGGTAGGCTTTGGCGAGAGCGCCCGTAATGGTCTCGGCGGAGGCTGCCAACGGCGAAAGCGCCGTCGCGGAAACGAGAATAGCTGCTAAAACTCTTTTGTGTCGGGGCGGCACGTTATTTCCCTCATTCGTTCACATGGGAACCACGCCACGTCAGCCTACCCTTACGGATCGACCAGCGCCGCGTTGTCTATCGTTCCCCCGCTGATAGGCTCCCGATAACTCACGGTTAACCAATCAGCAACGACTGTCAGGCGCAAGCGATCATGACAGCGCCTTCGCTGCAAGGCAAAAACGCTCAGAATTCAAATGCGTGAGCACGTTCGAAGCCCGGTAGTGGCTTAATTGCCGCATTAAAGGCCCGTCTGCCGGTTACAACCCCCCCGGCCTTAAAAAACAGCCGGGCCACGCCAGAGTTGCCGCGCCCTTCGACTGCAACCAGGCGTCCACCTTCCCCGAGCTGGTAGAGCAACGCCTGCGGCACTTCCTCGACGCTGCCGCCGATGAAGATGACGTTGTAAGGCGCTTTAGCGGCATGACCCTGCGGCAACGGCCCAGTGACCACGATGACATTCTGGCAGCCGAGGCTGGAAAGCGTGGATTTTGCGGTCTCCGCCAACGCGGAATCGCTCTCCAATGCCACGACGGACCGCGCCAGCCTGGACAGCAATGCGGCGGAATAGCCGCTGCCGCAACCGACATCGAGCACCGAATCACTCGCGTCGATCTCGGCCAGTTGCAAAAGCTTGGCGAGCGGCGACGGCTCCATCAGGTAGCGTGCGCCGCCGCCATTAGCGCCGTCCGAGATGCGGATGTCTTCGTCGATATAGGCCAGATCCCGCTGCCCTGCGCCGACAAAGGCCTCGCGCGGGACGGTTAGCATCGCTTCGATCAGAGGCGCGCTGGTCACATCGGTGGTGCGGATCTGGCCGTCGACCATCTTCACGCGGCGTTCGGAAAAATCAGCGCTCATGTCCCAACAATCCGCTCCCCGCGCCAAATGCGCGGCTAAAACTTCAACCGGAACCCCCGCTCCGGCGCAGTTGCGCTGGAGTCCGCAAGCATCTGGAGGCCTCGCCCGGAATCGAACCGGGGTGCAAGGATTTGCAGTCCTCTGCGTAACCACTCCGCCACGAGGCCTCGCAATGCTCCCGGCGTTCCGAGCGAACTCATTATGTTGACGCTCAAGGGTCGTCAAGCGCCGGCGCGTCATTCCCGACGCTTTCGCATAGGGCGGCGAAAATGGTGATTACCAATCGGTTGTGACGGCTGGAGCATCGCTGTCGCTGATCCACCGGCGCGCCGCCGGGCTCTCCTCAGTCGGGTCGACGTCGACGTTCCCACCAGACGATGAAACGCCGCCGGTGGCGTCGGATCATCGCGAATTCATAGGAGAGCACCAGGAGACCGAGCGGAATCATCCAGAAGCCGAGAATCGGCAAAAAGCCCAGAAGCCCGCCAAAGGTAAGCAGCATGCCGATCGCGATTCGCCAGCCGCGCGAGCGCGGCATGGTGAACTCACGGCCGAAGATCGAGATCTTCCGCGCCGGGGCGTTGTCGTCGTCAGCTGCCGTCATTCAAAACCAAACCTATCCGCGGGCCAAACCATACCGAAAAAGGTGATAACCGGCCGCTTTGTTCCCAGCCGGTGTCAAGCCCTTCATATGTGGGCACGCCGGACGATGACACAAATAGCCGCATCAAAAACTGGAGAAAAATTGCGAATTGCTTCTTTGCAAAGCCGAAAGGTGTTTGCTATAGGCTGCGCCACTCACGTCAGAGCCTCCGTTCCCCGGTAGCTCAGTGGTAGAGCAACCGGCTGTTAACCGGTTGGTCGCTGGTTCGAATCCGGCCCGGGGAGCCAAGTTTTCCAGGTCCGTTCCGGACACATAGGTTACAGTTTATACCGGAGACATGGGTAACACTTTTGGCCCGAAGGGGTTGTGGAGT